>JAJDDR010000552.1 GCA_029260255.1 Phycisphaerae bacterium | reverse complement strand
CACGCAGCCCCGCGCGCTCTTCCTCGGTCAGCGTCACCACATACTTTTTCATCGTCGGCCTCCTTGCCTATGGGATCCATTCCCCAAATCGGCAAAGGAGGACCGTTTGACCCATCAATTCACGTGGGTCGGAGTACTAGGCGTTGGCCTTGAGGTTCCGGGCCAGCTCGAGGAGGACCTTCGATCCCGATTCTCGCGGCAAGTGATGCCAAAATGCCACGGTTTCGTTCGGATTTTCAAACGTCCGCGTGACGCTGCGCGCGTAGAGCAGCGGCATCACGTCGCTCCATGAGACATCTTCCGTTTCGACCCAGAGCACGGTATGGCAACGGCAGACCGGAGGCAAATCCCACGTGGCGGCGTATCCGACCACGCGATCCGAGCCGGGGTCCAACGCCTTCATCGCGCTCGACCAGCGCAGAGCGGCGAGTAACTCCGATGGTAACGCATCGAAGGTGCCCTGGCGTCCCTCGATGTCGGCGCGTTCGCGCGCGCTCAGCCTCGACGCGTCGTACACATAACGCAGCGAAACGTCCTTCGCCGCGACCAGCGACGCGATTTGCTCCACGAGGGCCAAGTCGTTTTCCTCGGGGAAGGTATCCGCTCCGATCATCCAGAGCTTCGCGTTCCGCAGCCACCCGGACCGATCAAGGTGGTTGAGCATCTGCGTGAATGTCAGGATCGTCATGCCCGTCGGCTGGACTTCCCGAATCCGCCGCGGCATCTGCCAGGCCATGCCCTCGGATTCCGCCGGATCCTCGACGACCTTTTCACAACTGATCCCCATGGCGTCCGCGAGCCGCTCGAGGTCACGATGCGTGATGCGCGCTTTGCCGTTCTCCACCTCGCTGAGGAACTTTCCGGACCGGGAGATCGTCTTGGCGAGTTGAACCTGTGTTAGTCCGGCGCGCAGCCGGTTCCTCCGAATTGCCCACCCGACCCCGGGTTCCAAGAGTTGCTGTTTGCTATCTGCCACGTGTTATATTCCTAAACGTTTGCGCTGTTTACAACCCGGTTGATGTGAAGGCCGCATCCAGACGCGATTCCACGGATTCCCATTCTTCCCATTTTAACGATCATACCGGAAACGCGGCGCGTTTTCAACCTCAGTAAGGAATGTATTTTACTTCGCATGCGCTGCCGCGCGCCTGCGAATTCCACGTAATCGACATAATCTTCTTGACCTCACCCCGGCTCCGTCATAGATTCGCGCTCCGCGAGCGATATTACCGGACATCGGGTCGGCTTCGCATCTGCGACGAGCGAGGACGTCGACGTCACCGTCGATGCTCGTCCGATGCCGCTCCGGGAACCGGCGTTCGACGCACGATCTGCACGTGGCATACGACAGCAATCTCCGCCGCGCCGGTGCGTGGAGAGCACGCGGGCTTGGCGGCACGGGCTGCGTGCTCGACCCGTGTCGCAAGGCGGATGCGATCGCGCCGCCGAGCGGAGGCGCCGGACTGAGTTCGCAGGGTACGAAAGAGTATTCGCCATGCGCGCCGCCGCACAGACCAACGATCCGCCCCGCAGCGGGGCCATGCGGACGCCCCAGCACGCATCGTCGTCGATATCTCGGCGAGGTGGCGATCACAACTTTAGCGTAATCCGCGGAAAACCCGCTTTCTTCGATCCACGACGGGGTGGCCTGCCAACGAGCCGCGTGTCGCGACTCTGCGGCGGGCGGTTTGAACCGACGTCGTGCGAGGTCTCTTCTCCACTTGGAACCCCCGTTCACACAAGGAGTTAACGATGGCTGAATTCATGAGCGTCTTCCTCCGCCTGTTCTCGTTTGCCGCTGAGGTCTTCAACAGCGTTGCTGATGTTGCTGACGAAATCCCGCTCTAGCCAAAGGAATACACGATGTACACAGAAGAAATCGACACGATCAGCGACATTCGCAGCCAGCAAAAGCAATCGGATGTCTCCGGAACGGGCGCCGCGATCACGACACCGGCGTCACCCAAGCGTGATTCTCCGGCGCCGGGTCGTGGGCGGAAGGCACGCGCAACACTCGCCGTTGCGGCGGCCTGATTCGCCGACGAAGGCGTCATTGAAAACCAAGCGCAGCGCCGGGTGCCGACTTGGGTCGGCCGGCGCACGAAGCCACTCCGCCGACGCATGACGCGGCGTTCGGTCTACATCTGATTCCAGGCGCCGCAGCTCATTTCTTGCCCGCACAACAACCGGTCGCGCTTGATTCAACGCGATCTCCGTTCGTTCACACGCCCGCCGGGGATCCGGCGGTGCCGCGTGCATCGCGATGTACCCGCACAGGGCGAAGACGTTGGCCAACTCGATGGCCAGCTCGTCGGCAAATCGTCCGTCGCGACGCGTGTCAAGACGGACGAGTCGGCCACGGTCGAAGTAGCCCACCGCGTGGTCGAGTTGGACCATCAACTGGGGACCATCGGAGCCACTCGCGTCGCAGATGTCGCACTCATAGCCGTGTCTGCATGCCCACAAGAACACAATCCGGTTGGATTCCGAAGCGGTCATTGTTCACTCCCAATTCCAATGCGATGGAGCGTCTCGGCGCCCCACGATCGCCCAAACGACGATGGGCGTTTCCAGGTTCCCCACTATTCAAACCGATCCAAGAGGACGCTTGGTCTCCACCGCCCTCGGCGGCGATGCGACAGACCATCGACCGGTTGCCGCGGGTCGCTTGAGTCGTTTCCGCACCGCGCAGACGGCGCGCATGGTAAGTAACCGAACTGCCGCTTACAGCGAAATCCAAGTGAATCGGTGTCCCGCGGTCGCGTGGTTTGATTCTCCCGGCCAGTCGCGTGTGTGGCACATCAGTAAGCGGATTACCTTACCTGATCGAAGTGTCACTCTGGCGGCACTTTGCCGGTCGCGCGATCAACAAAAGACGACCCAACGCGCGGCGTCTCGGACGGCGACCTTGGTACCGCGAACGTTTTCGCCAAGAAGCACTGTCCCACGACAGAGCGAATCGGGCGGCGCCAGCCTATAATCTGCGCCTGGACGGTGCCTCCGAGGTGCGGACTTTATTGGACCGCGGTGACGGTTGGAGGGAATGCAAATACGTCACCGATTCCGACCGATGTAGAGCCTGAAGCGTGTGTGCCGGAAAGGCTGACGGCGCTGTCGCGTTTCCATCGCCGTGGGTGACTTGGCGCTTCGCGTCGCGCCCCCGTATGTCTGGGCAGCCAAGTGAAAGTACCGCCGATGGCTCGTCGCAAAGAGGTACTGACGACCGGTGATGTGGCGACCATTTGTCAGGTGGCGCCGCGTACCGTGTCGAAGTGGTTTGACAGTGGTCAGCTGAAGGGCTATCGCGTGCCCGGCAGCAAGGACCGCCGCATTCCGGTTGACGAACTGGTCCGATTCATGCGTTCGCATGGCATGCCGCTGCGCGGGTTGGACACCGGGCGATCCAAAGTGCTCGTGGTCTCGCCGGACCAGGGGTTTCGTGAGTCGGTCGTGGAGTCGTTGGGCCGCCAAACCTCGTTCGAGTGCGCCGCCGCTGGCTCCGCGTTCAGCGCCGGGTTGGCCGCGGCGCGCCTGGGTCCGCACGTCATGCTCGTTGACACCGGGAGCCCCGAGTTGGGACCGATCGATGGCTGGAGCGCCCTGCGCGAAGTCGAGGAGATGCGGGGCGTGAAGATCGTAGCCATGACCAGCGACCGCGATGCGGTTCAGACGCTGACGCATCGCGGATTCGATGCGTGCCTAGTTAGGCCCTTCGAGGTTAAGGAACTGACGGAGACGCTCGACTCTGTCATCGAGCCGGGCGCCGTTTAGTCCTCAATCCTCACGAGCAAGCCCGCTACACAACACCGTCATTACGGCTTCGCGGAGCCGGAACGGCACTGAGGACCATCGCCCTCGCGGGTTCGCCTACTCAGCGGTTCTGGCACTGCGTTCTTCCGGTGAGAAGTAGTGGGAAACGCCGCGTACGTGCCACGCGCGACCGTCAAACGTGACGTGCGTGGCTTTGGACTTGAAAAAGTCGATCTTGCGCGCGACGGGCATCAGCTTGCTGAGTATCGACGAGATCTTCCCCAGCACCGGTCGAACTTCGGGGATGGGCACGAATGCACCTGCCATGCCAGTCAGCATGGAGCCTATTCCGAAACCGGCCGCCAGCTCCTCTCCGAAAGCGCGCTGGTCGGTGAGTGAGACGCCGGCGAAGGGACCGTCCGGCACCAGAGATTCACTCATGGCACGTGGGTTTTCACGGATGTTGGGATGCTCGCCCCTGCCCGCGGCGAGGCACAGTGTCACCGCGTCGACCGAAGTGCCGAAGATGAGGAATCCGTCGGCGACACCCCAGACAACGGGGCTGGGCGACATGCCGATGTGGATGTTCTGGAAGCCCTCGAGTTTCTCATGCTCGATCGGGGAGGTGCGTGGTCGGATCATCGCGAGTCCCGCAAAGGCGGGGTTCTTGCCGGGCAGTTCGGCCAGTATCGCAGCGCCGAACTCGATCGCGGCGCCGACCTTTTCGCGGGCGGCCTGCTCGTCCTTGACTTTGATCAGGCACAGGGAGCCCCGTCCGTCGGCCAGGGTCGCGCAGATCGTGTTGCCGTCGATCCAATCGAGGATGTCCCTTCGTACGTCCACGCCGACCGTCTTCTGCACCTCGGACCACTTCGCGAGCAATTCCTCGCCCTCGGGTCCGCCGAGGCGAATCGTGTCTTCGAGGAACTTGTAGAGTTCGCCGAAATCGAGCCCGCCGGAGATGGAGAACGAGAGCGTTTCCTTGGGCAAGTACTTGTCGAAATCGGTGCATTGCGGGCGGTTCCCGAACACCGGGTAGATAGCTCGATCCGGAGCGTCCGGCACGAGCGCCGCGATCGACTCGGACCGAACCGAGTAGCCGTCGGTGGTCTCGACGGTCGCGACGTAATCGAGGATTCCCACTGCGTCGGCCAGGCGATCGATGAGCCGGTGGACGACGGCCTTGGTTCCCTCGCCGCGTTTCTTGGCCAACTCACCGGCGAGTCGTTCGGCCTTGGTGGCGATCATCTCGAACCGCGTGTTGCCGCGGATGCTGTTGAGGTCGGAATCCTTGGCGATGTGCTGCGGGCAGTGGAACCCGCCTTCCACCGCTTCTTCCAGGAAATCGAGCGCCTTTCGTTCATGCCCGAGCAAGGCGTGGAAGCACGCGAGACCGTACAAGACGCGCGAGTCTTTCGGCGCCACGGCGTAGGCTTGCTGGCAGAGTTTCAGCCCCTGCTCGTAGTCGTTGTCCCCGTGGGCTTGCCACGCCTGCATGGTGAGTGATCGCGTTTCGCCGGTGTCGGCAGAATTGACGATGATGTCATCGGCGAGGCCGGTCTCGGCGAGTGCGTCGGCCTTCTCGAGTATCGCCTTGTACACGGGGTCGTCGCGGAGGCTCTTGAGGTCTGCGTCCGAGGCGATCTTGCGCGGCGCGTAGAAACCGCCTTCAACTGCGTCGCCGAGCCACTTGAGGGCTTCCTTCTGGTGTCCGGCAAGGGCGCTGAAGCAGGCGAGGTTGTAGGTGATAATGGAATCCGCCGGCTCGACTTCGTGGGCCTTCTTGACGAGGTCCAGGGCGGATTTGATGTCGCCGTTTTGGTACGCGGCCGACGCTTGGGTGCTGATCTTGCTTGCTTCGGCGGACATTCCGGTGTTTCGGTAGACGTCCTTGGGACCGGCGGTGATGTCGACGAGACCGTCGAACATCTTACGCATGGGTCGCAGCAAGGCCTGCATGTCGAAGAAGGTCATCATGTCTTCGGAGGGCGGGAGCTTGTCGAAAGCGGCTCGGAATCTCGGATTGTCTCCGATGGGTTTCTTGGACTTGTCTCCGTTGAGCAGCGCCAGGACGTCTTGGAAGAGCGCATCCTGCAATGCGATGATGACGACATCGTTGCGGCGCGCGACGGACAACGGGAGCGCGGGAGCACCCGGTATGCCTGCGAGAAGGTCGACGCTTGTGACGGTGGCACCCTTCCAGACGGTCCTGGTCACGCTGAGCAACTCGGCGCCGGCGGCGTTGTTGACCTCGTCGACCAGCGCTTCGAGTATCGCGGCGACACCTTCGTAGTTTCGGGCGGCGCTGTCGCCGCTTCGCGAGAGCACGACCATGTTAGCGATCATTATGGGTGGACGCTGATCGGACATCCGCGCCGCCGGGTTGAGCCGCTCGGCGAACACGGTCTCGGTGCCGATGAGCCGCTTCCAGTCAACACCGTCGAGCAGTTTCGCGACGCGTTCCTTGATCCGTTCGACTTCGGCCGCCTGCTCCGGACCGAGACCGAGCACCGAACCGAACAACTCGGTCACGTCTTCGATGACGTGGGCATCCTTGATCGCTTGGAGGACCTCGCCCCAGTAGTTGTCGAGAAAGTCCCGCTCGGCGTTGTGGCGCCCGGCGGCGAACATGAAGACGTCGTCCGGGACGACCTGGCTGAAGGTGAAGCCGCCGACGGCGGACGTTTCGGGCTTGAGCAATGCCGGCGCGACCAGAGCGGAGGCCAGCATACCTGCCAGAAGAAATACGGTTGTTTTCACGCTCGAGGCTCCTTGTCCGGCGCCTTCGGCTCACCGCTCAGTGCGGATTGGCCGTCTGATACATCGTCCTCTGTGGGGCAATGCGACGTTTGCGTGTCGCGCGCCTCATTAATCTCCAGCATCGGGCGGAATGCTTTCGGAAGGAGCTGCGGCAGCGTTTATTCGCAGTCGCTGTTCGGACGCCCGGTCGGGCTTGCCCCATGCTTCGTAGAGTTCCACGAGGCGTTCGGCGGCCTGGCGTTTTCGCTCCGCGGGCGTGCGGTGGTTCACCTCCATTGCTGCGTGGGCGTCCAGAAGCAGTGCTTCGGCCTCGGCGTACGCGCCGGTTCCCGCGACCGCGGCGCCGAGTCGACTGATGGTGTCGGCGAGTAACCAGTGCCCCTCCGGCAGCGCCTTTTGCCGCATCGCGAGGCAGCCGCGGAGCGCCGAGGCGGCCTCGTCGTAGCGGGCCTGCTCGGTAAGTGCCTCGGCGCTGGTGACGAGTGATGCGCCGGGGATCTGCCCGATGAGGAGCGAATCCTCTAGAAGCGCCCCCAGACCCGCCCACGAAACGCCGGCCGCTCCGATGAGGTCTCTCTTGGATAGGAGGTAGTCAACCAGCTTGGATTCGATTGCCGCTCGGTTGTAGGGTCCGCCGGCTCTGGCCCGTTCGAGCGCTGTGCGTTGTGTTTCGATGGCACTGTCCAGGTCACCGGTTCGCTCGAAGGCGGTGGCGAGTGTTTCGAGCATGGTGGCGTCGGTCGCGCCGTCCATTTCCACCGCTCGACTCGCCAGAGGCAGAGCCGTCCGGGGGTCTTGGAGGTTTCCCGATTCGCAGTGCAGCAGTTCCCAGGCGTAGGCGTGTACGGCGAGCGCGTTGGCACCCGGGCGTTCGGCGATGCGTCGCAAGTGGTCCATGCGTTCGGCCACGACCGGGTGGATCGCGTTTGTTTCGTTCCGCGCGTGCAGGACGCGCAGCAGGTTGTTCATGGGTATCAACGTATTCGGGTGGTCGGGTCCGAGGATTCGGCGGGTCAAGTCATAAGTTCGGCGAAACAGATTCTCCGCGTTTTCAAGGTCACGTTGCTGTTCGAGGAGAAGCCCCAAGTTGTTCATGATCTCGGCGGTGCACGGGTGTTCCTGCCCGAGAACGCGCATGCAAAGATCAAGTGCGCGGCGCAGGTGCGTTTCGGCTTCGGCGGATTTGCCCAGCGCGCGGCAGACGGCACCCAGATTGCCCATCGATTCTATGGTGTCACCGTGCTCTTCGCCGAGGACGCGGAGCTGGGTCCCGAGCGTTTGCCTGTGAATGGCCTCGGCTTCCGCGTATCTGCCCGGTCCCCACAGTGCCAGAGCGAGTTCGGTCATGGTGGTCAGGGTGTCGGGATGATCGTCGCCGAGGATCCGGCGCTGTGTTTCAGCGGTCCTGCGCAGGAGCGACTCGGCCTCTGCAAACCTGCCCCTGACCCGGAGCAAGCCGGCCAGCGCCCGGTTCGAACGGAGCGTGTCCGGGTGCTCATCGCCGAGCAGGCGGCTTCGTATGGTTTGCGCCGCTCTTAGGTGTTCTTCAGCCGCGGCGTAGAGGGCGAGGGCCTGGTACGTCTCGCCGAGCGTGGTGCGCACGGTGGCCTCGACTTCGGGCTGCTGCGCCAGGGTCCCCTCCGCGATTCTCTTGACGGCCTCGTCGAGAATGTAGCGCACGGAAACCTCTCGCCCGCGCGCGCGGCTGGGGTCCACGGACGCGAGCATCTCCTGCAGGAACCCCCCCACCGTCGCGGACTTGGCGGCCTGTTGCCGCGCTTCGTCGGCGCCCGCTTCAGCGCGGGTGCGCTGCACCCGCTCGTTGGCCCGAGCCGCTTCGGCTGCGTCGCGCGCCCGGTTGGCTTCGATCAGCCCGAGCGTCGCGACGGTCAGTCCCACCAGCAGCGCGACGGCGGTGATCGAACCCACGAATACGCCGACCCGGTGTCGCCGCACGAACTTGCTGAAGTTGTAGACGGCACTCGGCGGTCCGGCCACGACCGGTTCGTGGCGCAGGTGCCGATCGATGTCGTCGGCCAGGTCCTTCGCGGTGGCGTAGCGACGTGTTCGGTCCTTCTCGATCGCCTTCATCACGATCCAATCGAGGTCGCCGCGAATCTGGCGAGCGATGGTGGCACCATCCGCTCGGTGTGCGCGTGTGAAGGCTGCTCGGTCGTGTGTTCCGGTAATGGTCAGCAAGCGCGCCGAGGGCTTGGCCGGCTCCGTCTCCCGGATAATTCGGCGCATTTCTTCGAATGGCGCGCCCCGAAGATCCTCGGCGTCGAGCGGCGTCGTGCCGGTGAGTAGTTCGTAAACCAGCACGCCGAGCGAGTAGACATCGGCGCGCGTGTCGACGTCCGGACCGCCCGTATCGGCCTGGTCGGGGCTCATGTATTGCGGCGTGCCGAGGAACTCGCGGAACCCGGTGAACAGTGTCTTCTCGGTGAGGCGCTGACCCGTGGCCTTTGCGATTCCGAAGTCGATTACTTTGGGGACCGGCTTTTCATCGTGCATCGTCACGAGCACGTTGCTCGGCTTGAGGTCGCGATGGATGATCCCCTTCTGGTGGGCGTGTTGCACCGCGTGGCAGATCGGGAGGAACAGCTCCAGGCGTTCGCGGGTAGTCAGCGCGCTCTTGTCGCAGTATTCGGTGATGGCGACGCCCTTGACCAGCTCCATGACGAAGTACGGTCTGCCGGTGTCGGTTGCGCCGGCGTCGAGGACGGCGGCGATGTTGGCGTGGTCCATCAGAGCCAGCGCCTGCCGCTCGGCTTCGAAGCGGGCGATGACCTGCTTGGTGTCCATACCGAGCTTGATGATCTTGAGCGCCACCTTGCGACGGACGGGCTCCTGCTGCTCGGCCATGTAAACGCTGCCGAAGCCGCCCTCGCCGATTTCCTGGAGGATCTTGTAGCGCCCTATTCTCGCTCCGACGGATTCGGGTGGTTCGCCGCGTTCACGCGTGGCGTCGAAATCGACCGGCGGAACATCGAGGAAGGAGCCTACGCGATCGTGGGCACCGAGCAGTCCTTCGACTTGCGTTCGGAGCTCCGCGTCGTCGGCACACGCGCTACTGAGGTAGGTGGTGCGATCACCGCCCGGCCGCTTCGCCAGGGCGACGCTGAACACCTCTTCGAGTTTCTCGTGCCACACGCTTGCCACAGGTGGAGACCCTTGAGACGCCGCGGTGGTCGCCCCCGGTCGCCGGGGGAACGCTGACGCGCCCGCACAGGACAATGCGTCGCGGGTACCGAGCGCGCCTCACGCGATACAAAATCCTACGCGGGATCGTCACCCTTGCTGATCTCGTTGTAGAGCCAAGTGCGGGCGAATGTCCAGTGTCGATCGGCGGTTGCTCGGGAGATGCCCAACACACGCCCCGCCTGCTCGACGGAAAGACCCGCAAAATACCGGAGTATCACCAGGTCGGCTTTGGCCTTGTCCCGGCGGGCGAGCTTCTCCAAAGCCTCATCCAGGGCGATGAGGTCGATCGAGTCGGGCATGACGATGGCGTCGGCCTCGTCTAATTCCCGTTTGTGGAGCCCCCCGCCGTGCTTCACTCGGCCTTTGCGGCGTGCGGAATCAACCAGGATGCGTCGCATGGCTTCGGCCGCGGCGGCGAAGAAATGGACGCTGTTTTCCCAGTGACCGGCCTCGGCACCGAGGAGGCGGAGGTACGCCTCGTGGACCAGTGCCGTCGCTTGCAGCGTCTGCCCGGGGCGCTCACGGGCGAGCTTCCCGGCGGCGAGTCGGCGCAGCTCGTCGTAGACCGCGGAGAGAAGGCGGTCAGCCGCGCGTTCGTCTCCGTCGCGGAGTTCCTTGATAAACTGGGTCACCCCACCCATGGTTTGACGTCCGAACCGTCCCGCCATAGATCGGGGCGGAGTTACTGATAGTGCCTCAGGCTCGCCGCCGGCAGCGGGTAGGCGACCGGCACGGGGGCTGAGGAGCGGAAACTATGGGAGAATACTAGCACGAACACTCTGGGTGCTCCAACGAGCATGCCCACCACCGTGCAACCTGGGTGGGGTGTGACCAGCGATTGTGGCATGCCAAGGGTAGGGCGGGTTCGACCCGCCTTCTTGCACGATTGCGGCGGGTAAAACCCGCTCCACCGCATGTGCCCGGCCGACGATGCCACAAAGAATGGCCACACCCACCTGGGTGCAGCTCTCCACCGGGGGTTGACGCCCTGGCTGTGGTTCTGACAATGCGGGGTTCGACGGGCGTCGCGCGCGAGTGCGCGGCTGTTGATTGTCGACGCTTGAGGCTGTTGTTTCTCCGCCGCGGCACCGCGAATCGCGCGGCGGTCACCGATTCACAAACGGGGTCCGGGCTATCCGCACATGAAAGTAGTTCTCGCCAATCCGCGATGTTGCTGTGCGGGTGTCGACCGTGCCGTTCAAATCGTCGAGATGGGGCTAAAGCGTTTCGGCGCACCTGTTTATGTTCGCAAGGAGATTGTGCACAACCGGCACGTGGTCGAGTCCTTCCGTGCGCAGGGCGTCGTGTTCGTCGAAGAACTCTCCGAAGTACCCGACGGAGCGATGGCTGTCTTCAGTGCCCACGGCGTGTCGCCGGCCGTTCGGTCGGAAGCCGAGCGGCGGAATCTCCGCGTTCTGGACGCGACGTGCCCTCTGGTGACCAAGGTGCACGCGGAGGTCGGCCGGTTCGTCGGGCTCGGGTACCACATCATCCTCATCGGGCGACGCGGGCACGAAGAGGTCGATGGGACGCTCGGGTGCGCGACGAACGACATCACGCTCATCGAAGACGTCGGGCAGGCTAAGACGTCGCCGGTTCCGCAGGCCGACCGCCTCATGGTGCTGACGCAGACGACGCTCGGTGTGGATGATACGAAAGCGATCGTTGATGCGCTTCGGGCGCGGTTTCCGCACATCGAACTCCCGCCGACGGAAGACATCTGCTACGCCACGCAGAACCGGCAGAACGCGATCAAGGCGATGTGCGACGGTGGGATCGATTTCCTTATCGTCGTCGGGTCGCAGAACTCGAGCAACGCGGCGCGGCTCGTCGAGGTCGGCGATGTGCGCGGCGTGCGGGGGATCCTGATCGACAGTGCGGCCGAGCTGGCGCCCGATACCGTTCGAGGCGTGAGCCGGATCGGAGTTTCGGGCGGTGCAAGCACGCCCGACGCGCTCGTGCAGGGCGTTGTCGAGCGTCTGAAGGAACTCGGCGCGGATAGTGTCGAGGTGTCTACGACCACCGAGGAAAACACGGTGTTCAAGCTGCCTGAGATGCTGACCGCGGCGGAGGATGCAATACGTTGAAGACCGACGCCTCACTCAGACCGCCCGCCCGGCATCGCGGCGCGACGGTCGGCTGGTGGCTTTCGGACGGTACGAAGCCTGAGCGGGGTGACGCGGCGATCGCGTCGGCCGTTCGGCAAGTGGGCGCGCCGGCGCAGTTGGTTCAAGACAACGGTCAGACGGCCGCTGCTGGCGGGGGGACGGTGGTTTTCTCCGAGACCGCGCCGGACGGCGACGTCCTCCCACTGGCTGGATACGTCCCGGCGCTGCCGCCCGAGTTACTCGGAGACGCCGCCTTTCGCGACACCCACCGCCTGCGGTACGCATACGTCGGGGGCGCGATGGCAAACGGGATCTCTTCCGAAGCCATGGTCGTGGCAATGGCCAGAGCGGGGATGCTTGGCTTCTTCGGGGCGGCGGGGCTGTCGCTCGATCGCGTCGAGGCGGCGATCGACCGCATTCAGCAGGAGGTCGGCGACCTGCCGTACGGGTTCAATCTGATCCATACGCCGAACGAGCCACGGATCGAGTCCGGCGTCGCGGACCTGTACCTCCGGCGGGGCGTGCGCCTGGTGAGCGCGTCTGCCTATCTCGATCTGACGCATCCGCTGGTGCGCTATCGCGTTTCTGGGATCCACAGGGACACGCGGGGCCGGATCGTCACGCCCAACCGGGTGATCGCCAAGGTGTCGCGGACCGAGGTCGCGCGGAAGTTCCTCAGCCCACCGCCATCCGAAATGCTCCAAGAGCTTGTCAGAAACAAGCTTATCACTCAAGACGAAGCAACGTTAGCGTCGAAAGTCCCGGTGGCGGGCGATTTGACGGCGGAGGCGGATTCGGGGGGACACACGGACAATCGCCCCGCATGCACGCTGGTTCCGACCATGATGGCGCTCGCCGACGAGATTCAGGCCGAGCGCGCGTATGAGGAATCACCGCGTGTCGGAGCCGCGGGAGGCGTTTCGACACCGGAATCGACCGCCGCGGCGTTTGCCATGGGGGCGGCCTACGTCTTGACCGGCTCGGTCAATCAGGCGTGCGTTGAGGCCGGGACGTCCGCCGCGGTTCGGGAGATGTTGTGCAAGGCCCGCGAGGCGGACATCACGATGGCGCCTGCGGCGGATATGTTCGAGATGGGCGTCAAGGTGCAGGTTCTGAAGTGGGGTACGATGTTTGCGGTCCGGGCGAGGACACTCTACGATCTGTACCGAACATACGCATCGGTAGCGGAGATCCCCGAATCGCAGCGGGCGATTCTGGAGCGGGATTTCTTTCGATGCACTCTGGCGGAGGCATGGGCGAAGACGCGGGCGTACTTTGCTATCCGCGACCCCGAGCAGGTTACGCGGGCTGAGCGCGATCCGAAACACAGGATGGCACTGGTGTTCCGAGCGTACCTCGGACAATCGTCCGATTGGGCGAACACCGGCGATCCCTCGCGGCGGGCGGACTACCAGATCTGGTGCGGTCCCGCGATGGGCGCGTTCAATGAGTGGGTCCGTGGATCGTTCCTCGAATCGCCGGAGCACCGAGACGTGGTCACGGTCGGGCTGAACCTGTTGGTCGGCGCGGGCGTGGTGACGCGTGCGGCGTGGATGCGCGCCTGCGGTGTGTCGCTACCGATGTGCGCGCGGCGCTTCGCCCCGCAACAACGGGCGGAGTTGGCTGCGTTGTTCGCGTGCGCGTAAGGAGACCCGCAGTTGGCTGGAATCGACGGCAGCGCGACAGGGACGCAATCACCCATTGCCATCATCGGCATGGGGTGCCTGTTTCCGCACGCGCCCGGGCTGCGCGAGTATTGGAGACTGGTCCGCTGGTCTGAAGACGGCGTGACCGAAGTCCCCGACACGCACTGGTCCCTCGATGACTACTTCGATCCCGAAGCCAACGGCCGCGACCTCACCTATTGCAAACGCGGCGCGTTCCTGTCTCCGGTTGATTTCGACCCGATGGAGTTCGGTATTCCGCCGTCGTCACTCGAAGCGACGGACACGGCGCAGCTCCTCGGTCTGGTGGTGGCGAAGTCGGCGCTGGAAGATGCCGGGTACGGCGTGGATCGCGAGTTTGATCGAGCGCGGACCAGTGTCGTTCTCGGTGTGACCGGGACGCTGGAACTGGTGATTCCGCTGGGAGCGCGCATGGGGCACCCGCACTGGCGGCGCGCGATGCTCGAGGCCGGCGTTCCCGCCGACGTCTCCGAGTCGATCATCGAGCGGATTGCCGAACAGTACGTGCCCTGGCAGGAGAACTCCTTCCCCGGTCTGCTCGGGAACGTCGTCGCCGGACGCATCGCGAATCGGCTGAATCTTCGCGGCACGAACTGCGTTGTCGACGCCGCCTGTGCCAGTTCGCTCAGTGCGATTCACCTCGCCATTCTCGAACTGAGCAGCGGCCGAACGGACATGGTGCTCAGCGGCGGCGTCGATGCCCTGAACGACATCTTCATGTTCATGTGCTTCAGCAAGACGCAAGCGCTTTCCGCGTCGGGCGACGCCCGACCGTTTTCCAAGGACGCGGACGGAACGGTCATCGGCGAGGGGATCGGGATGG
The DNA here is from genome assembly GCA_029260255.1 of Phycisphaerae bacterium. Taxonomy (GTDB): domain Bacteria; phylum Planctomycetota; class Phycisphaerae; order UBA1845; family UBA1845; genus OFTM285. Next base: position 12,320 of record JAJDDR010000552.1, on the reverse strand, counting down.
TCGTGCTCAAGCGCCTGGCGGACGCCGAGCGCGACGGTGATCGCATCTACGCGGTGATCCGCGGGGTCGGCACCAGCAGCGACGGCCGTTCGCAGAGCATCTACGCTCCGCGCAGCGAGGGTCAGGCTGCGGCACTGCGCTGCGCGTATCGCGTCAGCGGCGTGGATCCGGGCACGGTGCAGTTGGTCGAGGCGCACGGGACGGGAACGAAGGTCGGCGACGTCGTCGAGTTCGACGCGCTGACGCAGGTGTACCGCGAGGCGCGCCCGGAGGGTCAGTGGTGCGGCATCGGCTCGGTGAAATCGCAGATCGGGCACACCAAGGCGGCGTCCGGTGTGGCCGGTCTCATCAAGTCGGTGCTCGCGTTGCATCACAAGGTGCTGCCCGCGACGATCAAGGTCGGCGAGCCCAACCCGAGCTTGAACGTGGAGAGCAGCCCATTCTATCTGAGCACGGAGACCCGACCCTGGCTGGGCGAGCGCGAGACGCCGAGGCGTTCGAGTGTCAGTTCGTTCGGGTTCGGCGGCAGCAACTTTCACGCGGTTCTTGAAGAGTACGGCGGCGACAGGCGTGCCGTTGCCTGGGATGGTTCGGTCACGTTCATTGCGATCTCGGCAGACACAAAGGCGCGGCTTTCCGAGCGACTCGCTGATTGGTGCGACTTCGTCGGACGATCGCCGCGACCGGCGGAAGTCGCGTTTCGCGCTTGCGCGTCGCGGGAGCGATTCCGTACGGAAGATCATTACCGGCTGGTCGTTGCGATCGACGCTGCCGACGACTTGTCGCAGACGCTGACGCGCGCGGCGGAGCGGCTCGCGTCCACCGACGATGGTGAATCATCGTGGAGTCTGCCGGGCGTTTTCTTCGGCGCCGCCGCTGCCGGGAAGATCGCGTTGCTCTTTCCCGGTCAAGCCAGTCAGTACGTCGGAATGGGGCGCGATCTGGTGTGTATGTTCCCCGAGGCACTCGATGCGGTGGCCCAATCCGGCGACATCGGCGCGAAGATCTTCCCGCCCCCCGCGTTCAGCGAAAGCGCCCGAGCGCAGCAGCAGTCTGAACTGACCCGCACCGACGTCGCCCAGCCGGCCATCGGAGCCGTCAGCCTGGCGATGTTCCGCGTCCTCGAACGATTCGGCGTTCGTCCGGACTTTGTTGCCGGACACAGCTACGGAGAACTCGTCGCGCTGCGCGCCGCGGACCGCATCGATGATGCCGCATTGCGCCGGCTGTCAGCCGTTCGCGGGCGCGTCATGGCCGACGAGAGCAGCGAACCCGGCACCATGCTGGCGGTGCGAGCGCCGCTCGATGCCGTCGATGAGATGATCGCGTCGGACAAGCTCGACGTGGTGGTCGCTCATCGCAACGGACCGACGCAAAGCGTTCTCTCCGGCAGCGTCGCGGGCATCGAGGCGGCACAACGGGTGTGCGCGTCGCGCGGCTTCGCCACGACGGCGTTGAATGTGTCCGCCGCGTTCCACAGCAACCTGATGGCCAAGGCGCGGGAGACGTTTCGCCGGGCGATTGATGACATCACGATCACGCCAGGGTCGATCCCGATTCTCACGAACCGAACGGCCGATGCGTACCCAGACGATGCTGACGCGGTGCGGGACATGCTGGCCGACCAACTGGTCGGTCCGGTCGATTTCATACGAATTGTGGAGAACCTCCGCCAGGCGGGCGTCGAGTCGTTCATCGAGGTCGGACCCAAGACGGTCCTCAGCGGACTTCTCCGGTCGATTCTCGGTGACGGGTCGCATCATGTGCAGCCGGTCGATGCATCCGCGGGGCGCGGCTCCGGCGTTCTCGATCTCGCCCGCGTGTTGGCGGGACTCGCAGCGATGGGTCACGCGGTCGACGTCGCCGCCTGGGAACCCAACGTCGCCGAGCCACCGCATCCGACGATGGCCGTCGCGCTGATCGGAAGGAACTACCGCGCTCCCCGCAAAGAAACACCCGCAGAGCGGCTCACCGCGTGCGAAACCGGCATCGCGAACGACAATGGAAAGAACCACGTGACTACGAACGTCGAGAGCAACGGTAAGAAACCCGACACCCCCGGGGTGCGGACGTTGAAGTCCGCACCGCGCCTGGACTCGCCACAGCCGACAGCGGCTGCTCCCGTGATGCCCCGCGAGACGCCCGCTCGCCCGCGATCCGCGAGCCTGCCCGCCGTCGCGTCCGACGTGCTCGGCGTCGTTCAGGAGGGCCTCCGCGCGATGCAGGCGCTGCAGCAGCAGACCGCCGAAGCACACGCCCGGTTTCTGCAAGGCCAGGAGCTCGCCCAACAGACGTTCCAGAAGGTCCTCGATCATCAGCATCGCCTCGTCGAGCACAGCCTGGGCATGCCCGTTTCGGCGCCGTCGGTCTTCCAGTCGCCGACAGCGATTCCAGAAATGCCACGGATTGACACTGCAGTCGCACGGCCTCTGCCCGTCATCGCCCCTGCGGCACCGCAGGATCGCGGCGGAGAGCACAGTGCCACCGACGCGGCACTGTTTCCGGAAGTGAGCGCTGCGACGGGCGCAATTCCGTCGGACACCGCCACGGCGGCCCAGACAAGAGACACGTCCGAGTTGGAATCGACGCTTCTCGAGGTCGTGGCCGAACTGACCGGCTATCCGATCGAGATGCTCGATCCGGACATGGATCTCGAAGCGGACCTCGGAATCGACTCGATCAAACGCGTCGAGATACTCGCGGCCGTTCAGACGCGACTTCCGAATCTGGAGGCGGTCAATTCGTCCTACATGGGAAGCCTGCGAACGCTTCGGAACATCATCGAATACATGGGCGACCCGGAAGGCGGCGCGGAGACGGCACCGTCGCCGGTGACCGAATCCGCGCCGGTCGAGACGACCGCCCCGGCGGTCGATCGCCACGTGCTGCGCGCCGTGCCGCTCGATCAAGTCGCGGAATCCGAGGGAATCAGAATCGCGCCCGGTCGCGAAGTGTGGGTGCTCGACGACGGCGCGGGGCTGTCGCAGGCGATCGGTGACAGACTCTTGGCACTCGGCACGCCCGCCCGCGTGGTGCGGTCGGATACGGAGGTCGGTCACAACGGAGACGCGGCCGTCGGTGGTTTGATTATCGTCGCGCCGGTAGCGGAGCCGTCCGGATCGGCGTGGGACGTATCGTCGGAGCAACGCCTCAAGGACGCCTTCGCGCTGACTCAGCGCGTCGGCACGCACCTCACCGACGCGGCCGCCGGCGGCGGATCGCTGTTCGCAACGGTTTCACGCATGGACGGTGCCTTCGGGCTCGAGGGCGGCGCGTTCGATCCCGTCCAGGGTGGTCTGGCCGGGCTGGCCAAGACCGCGGCGCACGAATGGCCTGCGGTTCGCGTCAGGGCGTTGGACGTCGCCTCTGCGTGGACCGATCTCGCGGCCGTGGCGGACGCGGTTGTCCGCGAGTTTGGCGTTGGCGGTCCGGTGGAAGTCGGGCTGGACGCGAGCACGCGCCGGGGACTCGATTTGGTGTCGGAAACGGTCGCAAGGGCGGAGTGGTCTTCGGGAGAAGGTGACGTGATCGTAATCTCGGGCGGCGCGCGCGGCGTGACGGCCGAGGTGGCTGCGGCGCTCGCCGGTCACAACGCTCCCACCCTCGTACTCCTGGGACGCTCACCCGCGCCGGAGACGGAACCGAGTTGGCTCGATGGCATGGAGGTTGAATCCGAGATCAAGCGCGCTCTGATCGCGAACGGTTTCGAAGCGAGCGCGAAGCCGACTCCGCCACAGGTCGAGTCTGCCTACGCGCGGTGCATCGCGGACCGCGAGATCCGTCGTACGATTGCCCGGCTCGAAAGCGCCGGCGCCAAAGTGCTCTATCGCGCGGTCGACGTTCGTGATCGCGATGCGGTCCTCGATGCCTTCAACAAGATCAGGAACATCGCGGGCCCGGTTCGCATGCTGGTCCACGGCGCGGGCGTCATCGAAGACCGATTGATCGCCGACAAGAGCGCCGAGCAATTCAACCGCGTGTTCGACACCAAGGTCGCCGGTTTGCGAAACCTCCTCGAAGCGGTCGGCGATGACGACCTCCGGCACCTGGTTCTGTTCTCGTCGGTCAGCGGCCGGTTCGGCAGACAAGGGCAGGTCGACTACGCGATGGCCAACGAGGTGCTCAACAAGGTCGCTCAGTGCGAGGCGCGCCGCAGGCCGTCCTGCCGCGTCGTTTCGATCAACTGGGGACCGTGGGACGGCGGCATGGTCACGCCCGCGTTGCGTAAGGAGTTCGCTCGAATCGGCGTCGGTCTGGTGCCGCTCGAGGAAGGCGCCAAGCGCTTGCTCGACGAACTGGCGTCCGACGCCGGCGACGTCGAAGTTACACTCGGGTGCACGCTACCCGCGCCGGGCGATCGGGCGCCGAGTGCCACACCTGCGGCACTTACCCCGGCGTTCAGCCGTTCGCTCGACATCGACCGGCATCCGTTTCTGCACTCACACGTGATCGGCGGCTATCCCGTGTTGCCCGTCGCGGTCATCCTCGAATGGCTCGGTCACGCCGCGTTGCACGACAATCCGGGGCTGCTGCTGTCCGGATTCGAGGAGTTCCGCGTGCTCAAGGGCGTCGTTCTCACGAACGGTCCCGCCGATCTAACGGTGGCCGCCTCGAAGGCGCGACGTAGCGACGGCCGGTTCGAGGTCGACGTCGCGTTGCACAGCCGCGCCTCGAACGGTAGGGAGACGCCACACGCCCGCGCCCGCGCGATCCTGACAACGGACCTGCCCGCGCCGCCGGCATACGTTCAGTCCGATCTCATCGTCGCCAACGCCTATCCCCGCGACGCGTACGAGGACGTGCTGTTCCATGGCCCGAGTTTTCAGGGGATAGAGCGGGTCGATGGCTTCTCGGATGAAGGCATGGTCGCGTTCGTGCGCCCGGCGCCCGGTCCGTCGGACTGGATGGCGGAACCGGTGCGCAGTGCCTGGCTCGGTGATCCGCTCGCCGTCGACGCCGGGCTTCAACTCGGCATCCTCTGGTGTCACGAACGGTTGAACGCGCCGTCCCTCCCGAGCTACGGCGCGGGCTACGTTCAGTATCGCCCGACGTTCCCGGAGGACGGGGTGACCGCGGTGCTCGAGGTGCGATCAGCGACCGACACGCGTCTGACGGCCGACGTGACCTTCGTCGACGCCGCCGGCGTCGTTGTCGCGCGCATGATCGGTTTCGAGTGGACCGTCGACGCGTCGTTGCGTGCGGCGTTTGGGCGTGAAGCCGTCGCCGGCCGATCGTAGCGAAGGGTCCGATGAGCAGCCCATCACCCATCGCAGTGGTCGGGCTCGGCGGCCTGTTTCCCGGGGCACCCGACCTCGATACCTTTCAGCGCAACATTCTCGCCGGGGTCGACGCGTGCACGGAAGTGCCGCCCGGCCGGTGGATTCTCGATCCCGAAGACGCGTTCGATCCCGTCATCGCCCCGGATCGCGTCTACTCGAAGCGCGGCTGCTTCGTCGAAGATTTCCGATTCGATCCCGAGGGGCTCAGCCTCGATCCGGACACGCTCCGCGGGCTGGACCCGCTCTACACCATGGTGTTGCACACGGGGCGCGACGCCTTGGCGCAGGCGCGCACCGCGAACATCGACCGGGCGCGTGTCGGCGTGGTGCTGGCGGCCATCGCCCTGCCGACCGACGGCTCGTCCGCGATCACGCGTGAGGTGATGGGCCGCTCGTTTGAGAACACGCTGCTCGGCACCTCGGGCGTGCCGTCGGTGACGACGCCGTCCAACGCGCACGTCACGTCGCTGCCGGCCAGCCTTCTCGCGCGGGCGCTGGGTCTCGGCGGCGGCAGCTGCACGCTCGACGCGGCCTGCGCCTCGAGCCTCTACGCGCTGAAGCTCGCGTGCGAGGAGTTGCGTGCCGGTCGCGCCGACGCGATGCTCGCCGGTGGCGTCTCCAGGCCCGAATGTCTCTACACGCAGATGGGGTTCAGTCAACTTCGCGCCCTCTCGCCCAGCGGCGTGTGCAGACCGTTCGACGCGAACGCGGACGGGCTCGTCGTCGGCGAGGGCGCCGGCATCGTTGTGCTCAAGAGGCTCGACGACGCGGTGCGCGACGGCGACACGATCTGCGGCGTCATACGCGAGATCGGTTTGTCCAACGATGTGGCCGGCAGCCTCCTGGCAGCCGACTCCGAGGGTCAGGTCCGCGCGATGCGCCAGGCCTACGACCGCGCCGGGTGGGCGCCGGACGACGTGGATCTCATCGAGTGTCACGGTACGGGCACTCCACTCGGCGACGGCGTGGAGATCGAGAGTCTCCGCCGCCTGTGGAGCGACGTGGACCGCCCGCCCGGCACGTGTCCGATCGGTTCGATCAAGTCCAACGTCGGCCACCTGCTTACGGCCGCCGGCGCCGCGGGACTGATCAAGGTGATTCTCGCGATGCGCGATCGCGTCCTGCCCCCGTCGATCAACTTCGAGCACGCGCCGCCCGAATCCCGCCTGGACGCGAGTCCGTTCCGCGTTCAACGCAAGGCCGAACCCTGGCAGCGGCGGACGCCCGACACCCCGCGCCGGGCGGCCGTCAGCGCGTTCGGCTTCGGAGGCATCAACGCGCATTTGCTGCTCGAAGAATGGGATGCCGCGATCCGGCGAGAGGAGGACGTGCCTCGGCCGGTGTCGGTGCGGACCGAGTCGTGCGACGCGCCCATTGCTATCGTCGGCATGGATGTACGGATTGGTTCGTGTGATTCGCTGCGCGCGTTTGAGGAGCTCATCTTCCGGGGCGATACCGCGTTTACGCGTCGACCCGCGGACCGCTGGCGCGGGTGCGATGAACTCACCGACGTTGCAGACAATGGTGCTTTCATCGATTCCGTGTCGGTCGCCAGGGGCGCGTTCCGCCTTCCGCCGAACGAGATTCCCGAGGTTCTTCCGCAGCAACTGCTCATGCTGAAGTCGGTGGCCCGCGCGCTGCGCGCCGCGGGCGGTGCACAGGACAAATCGCGGGAGCGTACGGGTGTGATCGTCGGCATGGGTCTCGACCTCAATACGACGAACTTCCACCATCGATGGTCGCTCTTGCCCCAGGCGCGCGCCTGGGCGCAATCCCTCGGTTTGAACCTCGCGCCGGACGAACTCGCGGCGTGGGTGGAGCATCTCCGCGAGCAATCCGGCCCGCCACTCACACCGGGTCGTGTGGTCGGCGCGCTGGGCAACATCATCGCGAGCCGTATCGCGCGCGAGTTCGCGCTTGGCGGCGCGAGCTTCGCGATTTCGGCGGAGGAGGCATCCGGCATCCGGGCGCTGGAGGTCGGCGTGCGCGCCTTGCAGCGCGGCGAGTTGGACGCGGCCGTCATCGGCGCGGTCGATCTGCCAGGCGATGTGCGGCGTGTGATGGCGACGGAATCGCAGCGCCTCTATTCGCGGCGCGGCGAAGTCCGTCCGTTCGATGGTGCCGCCGACGGAACCGTTCTCGGCGAGGGGGTTGCCTCGCTCGTGCTCGAGCGACTCGACGACGCCGTGACGGCCGGTGATCGCGTCCACGCCGTCATCCGCGGCATAGGCATCGCGGGCGGCGCCGGCGACAGTGAGACGTACCGACTAGCGCTCGAGCGCGCGTACGCGGACGCTCGCGTCGCACCGGATTCGATCACCTACCTCGAAACACACGGAAGCGGCGACCCGCGCGAGGATGATGTGGAAGCGGCGGCGCTCGCGGGCTTCTTTCGATTCCGAAACATGGCGCTGGGATCGGTCAAGGCCAACGTCGGGCACACCGGGGCGCTCGCCGGTCTGGCGTCCGTCGTGAAGGCGGCGGCGTGCCTTGATCGTGCGACGGTCCCGCCGCTCGTCGGGCACTCCGCCCCTCCGTTGGATCACCCGCTGAGAGATGGACCGTTCCACACGCCGAGCGTCGCGCAGGCTTGGCTCCGCGACGCGTCGGACGGACCGCGCCGAGCGGGCGTCAGTTCGATGACGCTGGACGGCGGATGCGCGCACGTCGTTCTCGAACGTGCCGAACGCGAACCGACGCGACCCACGCACACTGCCCGCACGCGGGCGGTCTTCGGCGTTTGCGGCGATGATGTGGTCGCGATCCTGGCGCAACTCGAAACGCTGCGCAGCGCGATCGCCAACAGCGACGGGTCCATGGAGCGGGCTGCCCGGGCGTGGCACGCGGATAGCGCTGGACGCCGTGGCGCCGTCGCGCTGGCCATCGTGTCGCGCGATCGCGAGGAATTGATCGCGGCGGCTTCGTTCGCGGATCGCGCGCTGCGCGGGGATCCAACGAGACCGATTGACGGCGAGTGCGGCGTTTTCTACTCGCCGGAACCGCTCGGCGGGCGTGGCGACGTCGCGTTCGTCTTTCCCGGCTCGGGGAATCACTACGTCGGAATGGGCGCGGGGCTTCGGACCCATTGGCCCGAAGTGCTGCAATCGCTCGACGCCGAAACCGGACACCTGCGAAGTCAGATGATGCCTGAGCTATTCGCTCCGTGGCGATGCGGCTGGGATGAAGGATGGCGCCGCGAAGCGGACGAAGCCGTCGAGCGCGACCCAACCGCGATGATCCTGGGACAGGTCGCGCACGGCGTGGCCATGAGCGATCTCCTGCGTCGGTTCGGCATCGCGCCGGTAGCCGCCATCGGCTACAGCCTCGGGGAATCGACGGCGCTGTTCGCGCTGCGGGCCTGGCGCGATCGCGATGAGATGTTCCACCGGATTCGTTCGTCTCCGCTGTTTCGATCGGAGTTGGTCGGGCGGTGTGACGCGGCGCGCCGAGCGTGGTCGTTGCGTGACGATGAGGCCGTGGACTGGCGCGCGGTGGTGGTCAATCGCGGCGCGGAATCGGCGAGAAAGGCGGTCTCCGAGCGGAACCGGGTCTATCTGCTGATCGTCAACGCGCCCGATGAATGCGTCATCGGGGGGCAACGGGCGAGTGTCGACGCCGTCGTCGCCGAACTCGGTTGCGGTGCGGTCGAACTCAAGGGCGCTTCGACGGTCCACTGCCAGGTTGCGCGCCTCGTCGAAGACGACTATCGAGAACTGCACCTGCTGGAGACGACGCCGCCCGACGGCGTGCGGTTCTACAGCGCCGCGGCGGCCGAATCGCTAGCGCTGGATCGCGAGAGCGCCGCGGAGTCGATCGTCGCTCAGGCGGTCGGGGGATTCGACTTCCCCGCCACGATCGAGCGGGCGTACGCCGATGGCGTGCGCATCTTCGTCGAGCCGGGTCCCGGGGTGTCGTGTACCCGGATGATCGGCAAGATCCTGGGGCGTCGACCGCACGTGGCCCGATCCGCGTGCGTTCCCGGCGAGGACGACGAGGCGACGATCCTCAATGTTGTGGCGTCCATGTACGCGGAACGGGCGCTCACCGATCTCGACGGTCTCTACGGTCTCTACGGCGACGACGTGTTCGCGGATGATGCACACCATGTCGAGGAGCCGTCGCGCGGCGATTGCATCGTCGTCCCCGTCGGCGGTCCCAAGCCGCGCCCGGTGCTGCCCGCCGTACGCGCGACGGAACCGGAGCCCGTGCCCGCCGCGATGGGGTCTGAGTTGACCGCAGCCATGGCACAGGCGAACGCCGCGACGGCCGACGCACATCAGCAATTCCTCCAGCAGAGCCAGCAGTCGCTTGCGAGCATCGGGCAGGCGATCGGGCTGCAGGCGCTACTCATGGAGGGACTCGGCGTCGATGCTCCGGTGGCGGTCGCGGCGCCGGCGTACGACCGGGCGATGTGCATGGAGTTCGCGATCGGATCGGTCGGTCGCGTACTGGGTTCGGGATTCGCGGTCGCCGACGCCTATCCCGTTCGCGTGCGCCTGCCGGACGAGCCGCTGATGCTGGTCGACCGGATCCTCAGCGTCGACGCGGTCAAGGGCGCGATGACCTCCGGGAGCGTGGTCACGGAACACGACGTACACCCGGGCGCGTGGTATCTCGATGGGGACCGCGCGCCGGTGAGCATCACCGTCGAAGCGGGCCAAGCCGACCTGTTCCTCTGCGCGTATCTCGGAATCGATCTGGAGGTCAAAGGCACGCGGGCGTATCGGCTGCTCGATGCCCGCGTCACGTTCCACCGCGGTCTGCCGCGCCCGGGCGAAGTCGTGCGGTATGACATCCATATCGATCGGTTCGTCAGGCAGGGGGAGACGTACCTGTTCTTCTTCCGGTTCGAGGGGACCATCGACGGCGCTCCGATGCTGACGATGGCCGACGGGTGTGCCGGGTTCTTCACGGAAGCGGAGATCGCCGATTCCGGCGGGATCGTGCGGACCGACGAGGAGCGAGCACCGCAGCCGGGCAAGCGGGCCGACGACTGGCGCGAGCTGGTGCCGATGATCGTGGAATCGTACGACGTGACGCAGTTGGACGCCTTGCGTCGCGGCAACCTGGGGGCGTGTTTCGGGGCGGCGTTCGCCGATCTGCCGCTGCGCGATCCGGTGCGTATTCCCACGGGGCGTATGCGTCTCGTCGATCGCGTCGTCGAACTCGATCCCGCCGGCGGGCGGTTCGGGATTGGATCGATTCGAGCCGAGGCGGACATAAGGGGCGACGAGTGGTTTCTGACCTGCCACTTTACGGACGACATGGTCATGCCCGGCACGCTGATGTACGAGTGCTGTGCCCACACGCTGCGCGTGCTGCTGATGCGGATGGGCTGGGTGGCCGAACGCGCGGAGGTTGCCTACGAGCCCGTGCCCGGCGTGTCCAGCAAGCTTCGCTGCCGCGGTCCGGTGACCCCGAGCACCAAGGTGGTGATCTACGAGGTCGAGATCAAGGAGATGGGGTACGGACCCGAGCCGTACGCCGTGGCCGACGCGTTGATGTACGCGGACGGGCACAGGATCGTCCAGTTCACGGACATGTCGATCAAGATGACGGGAGTGACGCGCGATGGCATTGAGGCGCTCTGGAAGTGCCCCGACCTGGCACTTGTCGGAGACGACCCCGTCTCGATCGCCGCGGCACCGGCGGTGTTCGACGACGATCGCATCCTCGCGTTCGCCGTGGGCAAGCCCTCGGTAGCATTCGGAGCGCCGTACGCCGTGTTCGATGCGGAGCGGCGCATCGCGCGATTGCCGGGCCCGCCGTACAAGTTCCTCGATCGCATCACGCGGATCGACGCGGTGCCGTGGGAGCTGGTTGCGGGTGGATGGATCGAGGCGCAGTACGACGTGCCGCCCGATGCGTGGTACTTCGCGGCCAACCGGCAGCGTTCGATGCCTTTCGGCGTACTCTTGGAGATCGCGTTGCAGCCGTGCGGCTGGCTGGCGGCGTTTCTGGGGTCTGCGCTGCGGAGTGACACGGACCTGTCATTTAGAAACCTGGGCGGATCGGCCATCCTGCACCGGGAGGTTTTCCCCGACGCGGGGGTGCTCACGACGCGCGTGCGCATGACCAAGGTCTCCGAAGCCGGCGGAATGATCGTCGAGGCGTTCGACATGCAGATTTGGCGCGACGGCGAGATCATCTACAACGGAGACACCACGTTCGGGTTCTTCACGGGTGAGGCGCTCGCCCAGCAGATCGGGATTCGCGACGCGGCCGATCGGCTGTATGTTCCTTCGCCGGAAGAACTTACGCGCCGCCGGCGGTTCGCCATCGAGTCGATTCCGCCGATCACTCCGAACGAGTCGATTTTCGGAAAGTGCCAATCGCTGGCACTTCCGGCGACGGCCTACCGGATGATCGATGAGATTGATCTGTACGTCCCGCCCGACTCCGAAGGCCGGGGGTTCATCCGCGGGGTGAAGATCGTTGATCCGACCGAGTGGTTTTTCGCTGCGCATTTCTATCAGGATCCGGTGTGCCCGGGCTCGCTGGGGCTGGAGTCGTTCCTGCAACTGCTCAAGGTTGTTGCAGCGGATCGATGGGGTGCGGAGTTGGGCGAGACGCACAGATTCGAGCCGATCGTGGTGGGGACGCGGCACGAATGGGTCTACCGCGGTCAGATCATCCCGCAAAACAAGCGCGTCGAGGTCGAGGCCGTCATCAAGCGCGTGGCGGACGGGCCGCGACCGATGATCGTGGCGGACGGCTTCCTTACTGTCGACGGCGTCGCCATCTATGAGATGAGAGAATTCGGAATCCGCCTTGTGCCGACCGGTTGATCCGCACTCTTGTGGTCCGGGAGCTACCGCAGAACTGAATCGATCTCGGCGACGACGGTAGATCACGGGTTCCCCTCTAACCGCACAGCGCAAAGTGGTCAGAACCGCGCCCGTCAGGAAGCGGCCTCGCGCGCATGAGGCGTTTGCGAGGGTTCGAGGCCGCTCCCTAACAGCCGCGGTTCTGCCAGTGTGTCAACCTTGCGCTGTACTGCTAAGATTCGCCGCGGTCCAGGCGGCCACGCGCGGCGCGCTT
>JAJDDR010000551.1 GCA_029260255.1 Phycisphaerae bacterium | reverse complement strand
TGAGCGCCGTAGTGACTGTTCGGCCAGAGCGGGTGCGCTTCGTCAAGTGGGCGGTCGTCGAGAATCACCTCGTGGACGGCGCACGTGGAGATGAAGACAAATCGCGGAACACCCGCCCTGCGCGCGTTCTCGATCAGCCGGATTGTCCCCAGCACGTTCTTCTCGACGAACTCGACGAGATCGCCCTCCCCGCCGCGGAATCGCTTGCCTGGGCGGTAAAGCGCCGAGTGGATCACCGCCTCGGCGGATTCTACGATGGCTCGGGCCGATTTCGCGTCGTTGAGCGTACCCGGCAGCCACTCGATGCGATCACCATGCGTGAATCCGTTGCGGTTGGAATCGGGACGGTACCAGCACCGGCAGCGATGCCCCGCGGCCGACAGGCGATTGACGATGTGCCGACCGAGAAATCCCGTCGCGCCGGTGACCGCTACGTTCATCGCGGAGGCTCCTGCAAGCGCGATACGCAGCCGCACACCCCTTTGGCGCGGCTACGACGCCTGCCCAATCATATCGAGTTGCCGGGAATCAAGGAACCAGTGCAGGGTGCCGGCCGCCGACTTCGGAGACAGATCGAGTTGCAAGTAGGCAACGGACCCGGTGTGGAAGATGAGGACGGGGCGATTCCGGTTGCCCAGGAGGCGATTCGCCAGCATCGACAGCGTCGGCTCATGCCCGCAGATCGCCAGCGCGCGGAGCTCACCGTTTTGTCGCAACTCCGCCAGCGCCTCAGTCACCGAGTTGCCCGGAGCGAGACTCTCGCTGCATCGCAGCACCGGCTTGTGCGTGAGGCCGTCACAAATGATTCGCGCCGTGTGCTCGGCCCGTGGATACGGGCTTGAGATGATGGCGTTTAGACGCACCTCCATCCGGTCGATCGCCCGCGCCGCACGCCGGATCTTGCCGACACCGGCCTCCGTAAGATCGCGATCGTGATCGGACATCACCCCGTCGTTGCCGACGGCCGTCGCTTCACCGTGTCGAATAAGCAGAAGTTCCATAAGACTACGAATCGTCCGCTTTCTCAAAGTCGTCAAGCGAAATGTCGAAACGTGATACCGAATCCGGCGTCATGATGAAAACGTCCGACGTGCCCGCGATCACCGCGTACACACTGCCGTCCGCGTCCTGTGGGCACGCCTTCGCCGAGACAAGGAGCTTGATGGTCTCACCGTCGGCCGCAACCGTGACGCTCTTCGCCGGCGCGTCGAGACCGAATTCAGCCAGCGAATCAACGCCATAACCGATGTACCGCTTGAGTCGAAGGTCCTGAAGCTGGATCAGCAGGTTCGTCACCTTCTTGGAGTCGATCGGCAGATCGGGTTCCGCCGCGAACACCCAGCCATCGCCCTTCTGGTCGAACCGTATCGTTCCCTCGAGGTCCTCCACGGCAACCGACGTGGCCTGCGACTGCTGGAAGCCCATGACGGTCTTCTTGTGACAGTCCGCAACGAGCGCCTCGTAGTCGGACTTCCGCAACTGGTAGATGCTCGATCCGCCCTGGAGCTTCGCGTAGTAGCCGCCCGCGGCGGACGCCACATGCAACTCGATTGTCACGGCCGGCGTATCTTCATCCGCGCCACCGCCCTGCGGCTTGATAATCCGCGGACCGTCATGGGTAATCGCAACGCGCACGCTCGGCGCGCCCAAACCGTATTCCGTCACGTCCCCCCCGGCGGACGACACGACGCGTTGAGCGATGAGCGAACTGAGCGTCGTCGCCAGCTTGGCCGTCGCGGCGGAATCGGTCGAAAACGACGCATCCGCGCCGGACGAACCCTCGGGCGTCAAACTCCAGGTACCGCCGGTGTTGATCAGGGAAAAAACCTCGGTTCCGCCGAGAAGTGTGTTCGGGCGTGTCACTTTGATCCTCTGCATCGCCCCCGACGCGACGTTGATGATCTGTTTGTCCAGATACTCGGTCGGCGGGCGGTCCAGCAGCGCGGCGTCCGCGGCGCGGATCTTGGCGATCGACACCGACTCCCCGCGCCGGAGATAGTAGACGCGCTTGCTGACCTCATCCGTGGGGTTGCCGACCACGATTCGCTCCGGTTGATCGCGGCCGGGCAGCGTAAGCACGACCTCCGTCCGCGGCGACTGCAGGCCGAACTTGGCATCACCCGGGTCCGCAGCGTCAACGAAGCCGAGCGCCTTCAGACCGGCGATCGTATCGAGCAACTCCTTGACCGCACTCAGTCCCGCGCGCGCACCGGTTTCTTCGAAGATCCACTGCCCCCGAGCGTCCTTGACGAGCTCGGCCGACATCCCGCCGGCGGTGCGAAGCCGGATTTGCGTGGCGCCGGCAATCGGCATCGTGAAGATGTCCATCGTCCGCCATTTTTCGAGTTCGGGCGTGAGTTTCGCGACCGTCGCTTTCGAGATGAGCGCAACGCCGTCCCCGCCGTCGAGCATGAAGTAGACGGAACTGTCGTTACTCAGTGGACCGCGATCCGACACCGCGAATTTGAACCGCTCGATCTCCGTCTGCTCGGCCGCTTCGGGTTTCGGCTCCTCCGAATCGTCGCCGGTCGCAGGTTCAGCCAAGACAACCTTCTCCGTCGTGACTTCGATCTCAAGAGCGGGAAACTGGAGACCGAATCGCCCGAGACCGTCCGCTCGTCGGTACTCGACCCACTCGGTGGCACGCAGACGCGACACCGCGCTGATCGCGCCGTTTAGGGTCTGGTCGGCCGCGTCGGCGTTGAACGGCTCTTCGAAGACCCAGTCGCCGCCGTCGTGCTTGACGAGCCTGTACTGAACCGGTTCACCCTGCTCCGGGCGCTGAAGGATCTCGATACTCGTCGCGTCGGCGGCGGCAAACTGCACCAGCGCGCGATCCCGGTAGTCGTTGACGTTCTTCTTGGCCACGTTTTCCAATGATCGCTTGACCACGTAGATATCGGCTTCGCCACCGCGGCGCACATACGTCGAGTTGTTTCCCGCTTGGCGGCCGACCTGAACGGCGTAGGTCGTCCCTTCGCCGTCCTCGAGCGTGATTTCGATCCTCGGTGATTCGAGTCCGGCCTTCTCCGGAGAGACAGCGCCGGGCTCACCCGGTGTGTGTTTGATCTCGTAGGTCAGGTCTTTGACGGTGCGAACAATGTTGTCCACCTCGTAGGATGGCACGACCGATCCGAACGGCTCGACCAGTCGCCACTTGCCCTTGTCACCCTCTTCGGTCGCCTTCTCGAACCGCCAAGGGTCGACGCCGCGACGCGCCACCGTCACCTCCACGATACTCTCCGACTCGGGAGCCGGATCGAAGAGACCGCGCTGCGCGACGCTTGACATGTCCGACGGCTCAGGGGTCGCTTCCGGCTCGGCCAACTGGGGCTTCTCCCAGAGAATCCACCCCAAGAGACCGATCAATACTACGCTGAGAATCGCCGTGGTCTTGAACTTCATCGTCTAAGTCTATCTCCGCCGCACCCACCACGCGACGCCGCCGCAACAAGCCACCATCGCGGGCCAAATCGCGAAGACGAAAGCGCGGACGAACGTCAGCTCCGGTCCTTCATCAATCTCGATCGTTCCAAGCGCCACGGGCGTGCCCACGTTCATCCACTCCGTCTTGTCGTTCAGCCAGTACAGACTGTTCAGCAACAGATGGATGTTGCCCGGGTTGCGCTCCTTGAACGTCAATCCCTCCGCCGTGAACGCCAGACCGCGGGCCATCGAAAACGCATCGGCCATGCAACTGCGCGAGCTGATGACGACAATCTTCCCGTCGCCCCGTTCGGCGCAAGCGGCGAGATTGAAACGCCCGAGGATGTCGCCCGGATCCCGCGTAACGCCCTTGCCCGCCCGGGCCCTTTCGATGTACTGTTGGACGTTCTTGACGCCCCAAAGATCCTCGGACCGATCGCACCACAGGAGCGGCTCAACCGTCACGCCGTCCGGCGGTTCCGACACGACTTCGAGCGGCGAAACGAACGGAAACGCCGCCTTGCGCCCGCGCATGTCCTTGACGATCATCTGATCCGACCGCGACGGATCGGTCATGACCCAGCTTTGTTGCGCGACCGCGAACTCGCCGGGCTTCCGGCCCATGAACACGCGCTGCACCAACAAATCAGACGCAACGTGAACGCCCCACTCGTCATTCAAATACGCGTCAAACGGATAGGGCTCCGGAAAGGCGCCGAAAGGTCCCGGCATCCAGCCCGCCAGGAAGATGGCACGTGGGTTCTCACCCATCTGAGCGAGAATCTTCTGCTTGTGCTCCTCCGAGAACTGCGGTTGCTGTTGCTGGGACATCGGGTTCTGAGGCGGCGACGACGGACGCAGCACGATGAAGATCGTCCGCACCGGAGGCGGATCGACGGGCGGCGGCGTCTCGGCCGCCGACACGTCCCACTCGTTGACCACGAAGTTCGCTTCCTCCAGCCGTCTCTTCACCTCCATGTAAGGGGGCGCTTCCGGCGACCCCGGGAAACCGAAGAACAGCGGCGGTCCCGCGAAGCGAACGAAAGTGATCGCGGACCTCTCCTTCTGAGTCAGCTGGATGGTGGCCGTCGTGACGTTCTCCTCGCCCTTGAACACACGCTGGCCGAATCGCGCGCTGCGCGCCGGGATATTCGGATCGCCGGGCGGCCAGACGTCACTGAACGAGAGGATCTTCGCGTCTTCCTCGGTCTCGATCACCAGAGCGTTGGAGGTGGGACCGATCTGACTCAGCAGGTCCTCGATGTCCAGATCGGGCAGCGCGTTCAGCGATTCCGACAGCGCCCCCAGTTCGTCGAGGACGGGCTGATACCGCTCACCCGCGCCTGAGAGATACGCGACCGCTGCAGGCGACAGGTCCACGTTCCGCTCTACCGTTTGCGCCGCGAATGTCGCGATGTTGGTCAAGTCGCGCGGGAGGCTTCCGGCAAGGCCGCTCAACACGGTCTTGGCCGCCCCATAGCGTGGCTGAGCGCCGGTGATCGCGTCCTCCAGGTCGCGTGCGGACAATTCGATCTCGCGCCCCCACCGTTCAAGGAGCTGTTGAATCTGCCCGAGTTCGTCTTTCGTGCTGTCGTCACCGGGTGCTTCCATCAACGCGGTCACGCCGGCGAGTTCGCCCTGAATGAGGTCGCCGATCTGCCCGCCCAGACTCGCCTGGAATCGCTCGATCAGTTCGCCGTACGGTGTTGTCTGCTCCTTGAACTTCTTGAGATTCCGCACGCGATCAAGGAACTTCTCCCGCTTGGCGTGATCCTGCAGTGGATTGAAGTGGTCCGCTTCCACCATCGACGGGTTGACACCCTGATAGAGCGCAATGAGGTCGTTCACCTTCGTACGGTACTTCGCCTGATCCTCGTCTTCGAGGTCGGTCTCGAAGTACATGGACGTAAGCCGCACCTTCTGCTGTACGTCACCGAAGAGCTTCTCGGTCCACGGTGCCAAACTGTTGACACTCGAATCGGTGAGGTCCGCCTTGGCGTGCTTGAAGTACGCGCCCCACTGCAGGATTCCCACGATCGCAACGGCCACGGCCACGCTGAACACGACGTTGGCACCGATGAGCAGATGCCTGCCCTGAAACTCGTCGCGCGCGGGCGCGGGTTCACTGGTCGAGGATGATTCCCTTCCTACCGCCATCGCCGAAACTCCAATGCCTTCACGCCCAAGAAGAGAAACAACGCCGTCGAGGTGATGAAGAACACCACGTGGTTGCTGTCGAGAAGCCCGCGGACGAACACCTCATAATGCGAGCGGATCGAGAGATGTTGCAGAATCACCCGCAAGGTGCCCTCCTGACCGGACGCCAGCCAGTCCCCCAGGAACGTGAACACAGCCAGTATCGCCAGCGTGCATATGGCCGCGATGACCTGGTTCTGAGTGCATGTGCTGAAGAACAACCCCACCGAGATGAACAACCCCCCCACAAGCAGTAGACCGACGTAGCTGCACAACGCCAATCCGGTATCGAGCGACCCGTAGAACGACAGGATGATCGGATACACCAGCGTGCCCGCCAGCATCACGAGATAGAACAGGAACGTTCCCAGAAACTTCCCGAGTATCACCTCCGCGTCATTGATCGGCGCCGTCATCAGCGTCTCGATCGTGCCCGTGCGGAACTCGTCTGACAGCAGTCGCATCGTCAGCAGCGGCGACACCAGCACCAGTATCAGCGGAACCAGCCCGAACAGCATCCGCGCCGACGCCTCCGCACCCGGCTGGAAATTCGCCATTCCGAATATGATCCCGGACAACACCAGGAACACCACAAGAACGACATACGCGATCGGTGAGTAGAATTGGGCGGTCAACTCCCGCCGCGTCATTGTTACGATGTTTCTCATCGGACCGATGCTCCGAATCCTCAGTTGTCGACGGTTGTGCTACCCGCGGCCGGTGCGCTGTTCCGCGGTGATCTTGATGAAGAAGTCCTCCAGCGAGGCGACCTCGCGCCGCATCTCCCGGAGCGACCAGCCCTTCTCCGAGGCCAGCTTGAAGACCTCTTCCCGAATATCGCCGGCGCCGTTGGCCTCGATCGACAGGCGGGTCCACTCGTCCTGCGTGTCACTCTCCACCGCGCCGACACCCGACAGTGACTTCACCGCCGCGACGACGGCATCGGGCGAGCCCTTGATCTCCGCAATCAACCGCGAGCCAGCGCTGATGCGCTCCCGGAGTTCCGCAGGCGCGCCGCTGGCCAGTATCCGTCCGCTCGCAATGACGATCGCGTGCGTGCAGATCTGCTCGACCTCATGCAGGATGTGCGAACTGAGGAACACGATGTGCCGATCGCCGAGTTCACGAATGAGCTTGCGTGTCTCGCGAATCTGCATCGGATCGAGCCCGATGGTCGGCTCATCGAGGAAGATCACCTTGGGATCGTGCAGCAGCGCGTCGGCCAGACCCACACGCTGGCGCATGCCCTTCGATAGCTGGCCGATGGGCCGGTCGACAAAGTCGCCCAGCCAGCACCGTTCCGTGACGCTGCGCACCGCGTTGTCACGGTCACGCCTGCTCATCCCGTGCAGCTTGCCCCGGAAGTGCAGATACTCGCGAACCCGCATCTCGGTGTACAGCGGCGCACTTTCCGGTAGGTAGCCGATATTCCGCCGCACATCGAGTGACTGGGTGAAGACATTGTACCCCGCCACGGTGGCCATCCCGGAATCCGCCGGCTGAAAACACGACAGAATCCGGATGGTTGTGCTCTTGCCCGCCCCGTTGGGCCCGAGGAATCCGATGATGTTTCCCGTGGTGTCTGACCCCACCGAAAACGTGAGGTTGTCGATGGCTCGGATCGCCCCGTAGTGTTTCGTGAGATTCTTGACCTCGATCATCTTCGGGATTGCCCTCGAGACGCCCAGTATTACGCCCTATGACCTGCCTACGGAGCGAACCCTCGAGTGGTTCGCCGCCGCCTGCAAACCGTAAACCGGGGTTATTAAACAGCCCCACCGCGCGCTGTCAAGGCGGAGTAGTCGCGGCGTTCTGCCGCATCCCGGGAGATGTGGTACCGCGAAATCCGGCACGTTCCGCAGAGTTTGCGTGGGGTGAGGACCGTTGCCGGCCGCGCTCGTCCGCCAGTCGAACGTCGGCGGCGAGATTCGTGGAAGGGACGCCTCTTGCGGCCGCCCGGAGGCAGGACACCCGAAAAACCGAGGACCTGTCAGTTGCCGACGACGATTCGTGATCGAATCGCGGTTAGCTCGTCCAGCCCGCTTCGGCATTCGGCGGTACCGCCCACAGTGGCATGCGTTTCGATAGTGGCAGCCGTTTCGGTGAGAATCTGATACCCGTGGCCCCCACCGGCACCCTTGAGCTGATGGGCGAGCACTCTAAGATTGTCGAAGTCCTCCGCCTCGATCGCCTTGCGCATCGTGTCCAGTCGCTCATCGAGCCCGTCGACGAACTCCTCGACGAGATCCGCAAACGATGGGTCGTCGGCCACGAGGGTCGACGCGATCGGAGATTGGTCCGAGGTGCTTGACATTAGACATTCCTCCACGGTTTCGGCACGGTTCCAGTGTATCTCACGGCTTATTCGCTATCGTCTCGCCCGCTGTGCGGGTTTCACATGCCCGGCGACGAAATCGCCCCCTTTGGGGGGATCAACCCGGAACCTGCCCCGATAACCTCGGTTTACGAGAGCAACGTCTTTCGTTTTCGTCCGGATAGGTATGATTCCATGATCGCACTGGAGAGGTTCTCGCCGGTACAGTAGAAGGCGACCCCCTTGGTTAAGCGGGTCAACTGGTCGACAAACCCCACCCAGTCCATGTAGAAGTAATCCTCGATCAGCGCGAACGTCGAGAAGCGTACCCCCTGCCGCGCCATGAGCATCGCCTCGCGCAACGTCGCCATCGTGGTCGACTCCTCCGGTGGATAGAGCAGATACACGTACTCCCCCTGAACGTGGGCCGTCGGCTGACCATCCGTGATGATAAAGAACTGCTTGTTCCGGCCGCCTCGCCGTGCAAGGATTCGTCGTGCAGTCATCAAACCCAACTGAAGATTGGTGAAGTGCTGCGGAGCGTCCTCGATCCCGCTGAGCGGAACGCGGACACGAATCTCCGGATCGAACACCGTCACCGGCTTCGGCATAATCAGCGGAAGACGATGCTCGGGGATCACCTCGGCTCCCGAATAAAAGCCGACCACGTCCACCGTATCAAGCGCAAAGCGTTGTTTGATGAGCGCGTATACGGCCATCGCGCAGCGCTTGGCCGACGCAAACCGATGCCATCGCGACATCGACCCGGACATATCCAGCAGAATCACGGTGCTGCACGTCGCCTTGCTCTCAGAGAGCTGGACCTCGATGTCGCGCTCCGCGATGCGAAGCGGACCGCCCTGATCGTGCCGTGCCATGGCATTGCGCATGGTTGCGCCCAGGTCAATCTCACTCACCGGATCACCAAAGGCGTACGGCCGCGTTCCGTCGGTCCGCTCTCCGCCGCGGCCCGTGTGCTCCGTCTCGTGACCTTCCGACGAGTCCGGACGGAGATGCCGGAAGATCTCCATGAGCGCCTTGCGCTGGAGCGTGTCGATCGCGCGAGGGGTGAGCTTGAACCGAGCCCCCACCTTGTCGAGCAGACCGTCCTCGATCCACTTTTCGATGATCTTGCGGTGCTCTTCGTCGAGTTCCAGGTCCTCGATGGCGTCAAGCGCGCTTTCGCCGTGTTCGAGCAGCAGCTCCATGAAGTTGTCGAAGAACTCCAGGTGCTCCTGCGTCGGAAACTCGTGCCCGTCCCACTCCTGATAGATGAATCGCATACGATCTTCCGCTCCGCTTAGCCTGACGCATCAGAATTCGTTGCGCGGCTTCTTCGTGGTGATGTACGCCTTCCGCGCCTCGGAATACCGATCCGCCGTCATGTCGTCACACGCGAATCGCTCCGGATCCTCCGCGATTCGGATGAGAAACGGAACACACCACCCACAGCCCGTCCCCGCCCCGAGGCACTCTGACATCTGACTCGATCGCCCAGGCCGCGTCCGGCGGGAGAAGTTCACCAACTTACGCAGTGAGACGTGGTAGCAATAACACAACTCGTCGTCCGGTAGCATGACATGGTCCATTGTAGCGGCTGCGGCCACGCCCGTCGCGATCGGCCACCCACGGGGACCTTGCCGCCATCACCCGGTGTGCCCAGCTTGACGCCCCCGGGATAGACGATCAGCGTGCATTGCCACCGGATTTCCCTTTCTTGGCGCAGTCGATGGGGGTATGATGGGGCAGCAACCAAGGGGGAGTGGTTTGCGGGTCTCCCGGAGAACGCAGCCGTCCGGGCTGATCACCACCGGAGACCGTTCCCGTGTGGTTTTCATGCGACGGCACGTACCCGCGTAGGCCACACGTGACCCGCTGGCGGCGAAACGTGCGATTCGCGCGAACTGCGGCACCCGAGGTCCAACTGAGGTTCGTTGTCGGATGAAGACAGGACCGCACGACCCGTTCACAAACGAGGCGTAACAGAGGTTTACATGATGCTCGACGCAGTGAAATCCACGTTGTTGGTTATGCTCTTTGTTTCTCTGGTGATCGTTACCGCCCCGGTTTCCGCGGGCAACGATTCCAGCGGCAGTACCGTGTCGGACGAGTGCGACGTCGCGGCCAAGCTCATGGCGGGTGCCGGCGGCCTTGCCCCCCCCCTTATTCTGACGGGGGGCGTTGCCTTCTTCACGGACCAGGTTGCGTTCGACGCCGCCCTAGCTGCCGCCCACGCGGAGATCGAGGGAATCGAGACCTTCGAAGAGGCGGTGCTGGCGGACAGCATTATGCCTACGTGCGACCCGCTCACAGCGAGTTGCAACGACGGCATCTTCGCTGCCGGTGATATCTTGGCAGGCGTGGCCTTTCAGTCCAATCTCGAGAGCCCTGGATTGCACGAGTCGATAGGGCACGATATGAGCGCGGCGAGGCCGCCCTTCCTTTCCAACAAGGCGGTCGGACCTGCCTGGTTTCCCGATACCCTTGACATCCTCAGCTCAAACCCCAGTCACACGGCCATGGCAATGTGGGTCGTCGACCACTTCGCGATAT
Source organism: Phycisphaerae bacterium (assembly GCA_029260255.1). Classification (GTDB taxonomy): domain Bacteria; phylum Planctomycetota; class Phycisphaerae; order UBA1845; family UBA1845; genus OFTM285. Next base: position 5,693 of record JAJDDR010000551.1, on the reverse strand, counting down.
CGGCGAGTTCGGTCCAGGTGCGGGTCTTCAACGAGAGCAATTCCCTTGTCGGCATGACCACCGTGAGCATTGGCAACGGGACGTTCATCGGGTTTATGGCCGCGCCCGGCAGCATACACCGGGTCAACCTCTACACTCCTTGGGTCCCTAACACCACCGGATCCGAGTTTCTCTACGGATTGAACACGTACGTCATTGTCCCCTATTGCGGTGACGGGAATCTGGATCCCGGCGAGGATTGCGACGACGGGAACTTGAACGACACGGACGCCTGTCACGACGACTGCACGTTCACCTGCGGCGATGGCGTCCTCTGTGACGACCCCGCGTGTACGAGCGGTCCGGGGGGTGGCATCGAGGAGTGTGACGCGGGCGGCTTGAACTCTGAGGATCCCGATGCCCCTTGTCGAACTGACTGCGGCGCAGCTGGCTGCGGTGACGGTGTGACCGATACCGGCGAGGACTGCGACGACGGGAACGGGGACAACTCGGATGCCTGCCGCAACGACTGCTTGTTCAACACCTGCGGCGACGGCGTGGTCGACCCCGGTGAGGAGTGCGACGAGGACGACGCTGCGGCATGCACCGGTCAGTGTCTGGAAGATTGCACTTGCTGCCCCGATGACGACGTGACCGGTGGTCCGGACGGTTTCTGCGATTCCTGTGACGGGACGCCAGGCTGCGTCGAGGACAACTGCCCGGATGACGCCAACCCGGACCAAGCCGACTGTGACGGAGACGGGGTCGGCGATGCCTGCAGCCCGGACACCAATAACGACGGCGTGCCCGACTCGTGCCAGATCGGTGTCACCATCGGACCGATCGACGACGGTGCGACATTGACCGTCAACGGAACACCCGCAGTTGAGGATGACTTCTTCGGCTTTGCGGACGGGGATACGGTTACCTTTGTGACCACCTTCAACGGCCAGACGTTCGAGGATGTGATTGAGTCGCACTACTACATCGATGTGGCCGTCCACGCACGGGACTACGCGACCAGCCCGGACACGATCAACCTGGACGTGGACCTCGGCTACACGCCTTATGACATTTTCGTCATCACCAGCACGGACGACGCAATGTTTGACATTAGTATGGTCACGCCTCCCGCGGACAATGCCGTGAAGGTTCTCGGCATGCACCTGATGGTGCCCCGTGCGGCGATCCACGAACTCGGCAGCTCGACGCACACCGGCACGCCGGCCCACCTGGCTGAGGTGTTTTACGGCACGGTGGAAAACGACGGCGTTCTGGGCATCGAAACGACGTGCAGTTCCGACGCGGGCAGTTCGTTCAACAAGATCGTCGCAAATCGCGTGATCTTCGACAATTACTGCGCCCGCGATCAAGATATCATGATCCAGGAGCTGTACGCCGACTACGCCGAGACGGACGACACAGAGATCAGCTGGTGGCGGATGGAGTTGACCGGCAAGTTCTATTGCGACGACTACGACGGCTACAGCCTCAACGACGAGCTTCCGGAGCTGGACTCTCTGAACGACGATGGCATGCTGTGGTTCAAGGCCCGCAACCCGGCCAAGTGGGATCTGGCGCCGCTGATCAAAATCGACGGCGAGGGCCGGTCGTGGGACTTCGATAACTACGAGTACCAGGACTACAACTTCTACGAGACCCACCTGGCCGGCGACTTCTACTGGTACAACGACGAAGATTACAACGAGTACGCGCACTTCCTCGGACCCGTGACCGAGATGGACAGCTTTTCGTGGACGTACTACGACGACGACCTCTACATCAACTTCTTCGGCGACGACGAGGACAATTACGACAACTCCGACCGATTTGACGGCGACTACGGTTCAGCCGGCGAAGACTTCTGGAACCCGTTGCTCACGTCGCCGGCGCCCGACGGCTACGGTTACACCGCCGGAAGTATCATCTCGCCGATCCACGTGCTCAAGCTGCGGACGGGATCGTTTTACACCGAGGACGATTACGACAATTACGAGACCGAATTGTACATTGCTGACAATCAAGACCTGCTGATTCTGTCCGACACCGGCTCCCTGGATTTCGATTTCTACACCGACGGGGATTTCAACCAGGGCACGAACGCCCACTGGGTCGTCGAGGAGGGACTGAACTATCTGGGCGACACTCCTCACAGCAGCTCCATCGAGATGGCCATCGTCAGCTTCGACGTGGATCAAGCGACGCGGAGCGTCTCGGTGGTCGCAACCAACACCTACGGCGACGATGTGCTATCCACGATGTATCTGGCGTACCGCCTCAAGACCGCCTACGGCCGCCAGCTCACCAAGGTGCCCATGGTCTACGACGACGTTTTGAGTCAATGGTCCGCGACGACGATCCTGCCGGAGGACGGCAACTACTACTTCTACACCGTCGCCACGCAGAACGACTACGTGTACGGCAAGGTCATCGAGCACATCGTCTGCGTTGGCGCCGATCCCGACGGTGACAACATCGCCACACTCTGCGACAACTGCCCCGACCACGCCAATCCGGACCAGGAAGACTGCGACGGGGACGGCACCGGCGACGTCTGCGCAATCGCCACCGGCCAGAGCGGCGATTGCAACGGCAACAGCGTCCCCGACGAGTGCGACCTTCCCGACTGCAACGGCAATGACGTCCCCGACGAGTGCGACATCGCCGATGGGACCAGCACGGACTGCAACACCAACGGTCAACCCGACGTGTGTGACACGCGAGGAAGTGTGGACGTGGCCGGTGCGCTCGTCTCGCTGGACGCCAACAACGCCGTCATCTCCGCGCTGGTTCCCGATCGGTATGACTTCACCGGCGGAGATTCGAGTGACGCCGAGTTCTGCAACAGCAACACCAACATCAGCGACGGCGGCGGCGACATGTATGACTGCGGCAACTACCTCAATACGAACTTCGGCGGGGACATCCTCTACACGGACGGTGCTATTGTCGCTTCCGGCGCCGACTTCGGCGTCGATAGCCAGTACTTCACCGCCAAGTACGACGGCCTGTTCGTCCTGGTCGCCGGCAACATATCCATCGACTCGTTTTCCGTGACCGGAAACAACGGCGCCGACGGCGATGGAGCTGTAGACGGAACGGTTCTGTCCACGGCGGGCGGCTACACCATCTTCGTCAAGCGTGTCTACGGCGCGGGGGATCCAACGATTAACCACATGATCGTCGTTCCCGAAGGTGGAACGCCATCGCACAGCTTCGCATTTGACACCGATGACGACCACCATCGGGTCACCGGCCTCTCGGATGTCAAGGAACTGTACTATCTGCTGGCCGCGCGTGACAACGATCAGCGCCTGGCGGACGCCGATGTGCTCAACGTCGTCAACGCGTTCCTCGCCAACTTGGTGTATCTTCCTGCAGACAGCGACTGCAACGCCGACACGGTCCCCGATGAGTGCCAGATCCCCACGAACGACTGCAACAACAACGGGATATTGGACGCCTGCGAGATCGATTGCAACGTCAACGGCATCGCCGATGAGTGCGAACTCGCCGACGGAACCGCCGGCGACTGCAACACCAACGACATTATCGACGCCTGCGAGATTGCAGACGGGTCGGCCGAGGACTGTGACACGAACGGCGTTCCGGACTCCTGCGAGGACGACACCGACGGCGACGGCGTCATCGACACCTGCGACCTCTGCCCGGGCTTCGACGATTCCGACGACGGCGACGGCGACGGTATCCCAACCGACTGTGACAACTGCCCGGTCGAGCCCAACGCCGATCAAGCCAACGCCGACGGTGACGACGACGGCGATGCATGCGATGACGACGACGACAACGACGGCGTCGAAGACGCCGTCGACAACTGTCCAACGACCCCCAACGGACCCGCGCTCGGATCGTGCCTCCTAGGGCTACCTGGGTTGTGCGTCGATAACACCGACTGCGACACCGCACCGGGCGCAGGAAACGGCCTCTGCGACAACAGCCAGATCAACATCGACGGCGACGGCGCCGGAAACGCCTGCGACGACGACGACGACGGTGACAAGGTGGCCGACGACGGCGACAACTGCCCGTTTGACGAGAACACGGATCAGGCCGATGCGGACGGCGACGGTAGCGGCGACGTCTGCGACGGCGACGACGACAATGACTTGGTCGCCGACGCGGACGACAACTGTCCCTTCGTGGCCAACACCGATCAAACCGACACCAACAACGACGGAATCGGCGACGCCTGCGACGATGACGACGACGGCGACGCAGTCGATGACGCGAGCGACAACTGCCCGCTCGTCCCCAACCCCGACCAGAGCGACAACGACTCCGACGAATCCGGCGACGTCTGTGACGACGATGATGACAACGACGGCGTCACCGACGCCGACGACAACTGCCCCTTCGACGTCAACGAAGGACAGGAAGATCTCGACGGCGACCTGCTCGGCGACGTCTGCGATCCCGACGATGACGGCGACGGGACCGACGACATCGACGACAACTGCCCGCTCATCGGCAATGCGGGCCAGGAGGACGGCGACGCAGACAACGTCGGCGACGCATGCGACATCTGCCCCGGCGGCAATGACGCCGACGACTCGGACGCCGACGGTGTGCCCGACGAATGCGACATCTGCGACGGAGCGGACGACACGGTCGATACCGACGCCGACACCGTGCCCAACGGTTGCGACAACTGCCCGGCGACACCGAACACCGATCAAGCCGATCTCAACGGCAACGGCGTCGGAAACGCCTGCGATGCCCCTCCGGGCGGAGCGTCCACACCGGATCCCATCGCCACCGGAATCACCGACGACGACGGGAACCTCACCAGGGTTCTCGTCGGCGGCTCAGACGGCGTCATCGCCACGGTTGAAATCAGCGGCGCGGAGCCCGGGGTCGTCCTCACAATCACGGCCGACCTCAACGGCACCAACGGGGCACCCGGACCGGGCTCGGGAACGTTCGCCGGTTTCGGTGGCGGCGTTGCCTTGGGACGAACGCTGTCGGCCGTACTCGCGGCCGACCCCGGCACGTTTGTCGCCGCCATCTCCGTCACGTTCACTGAGAGCGAACTCCGCGCCGCCGGCGTAGCCGCCGAAGACGTCCAGCTTCACGAGCTCGACGAGGACGCCGTGCCTCCAACGTGGATCCCAGCAGGGGACAACGACATCGGCGAGTCCCAACCAACGGGAATCGTCGGCGATTGCGGTTTCTTCCGAACCGCCGAACGCGTGACCTTCTGGTGCGTGCGGGATCACCTCAGCACCTTCGCCGTGGGGGCCGCACGAGCACAGATCGCGGAAATCCCCGTCGAACCCGATGAAACACCTGCCGATGACGTCACCGTACCCGACGAGTCGGAGCCCGAGCCCGAGCCGGGACGGCCGACGCTCGACGAACCCGACGCGGGCGACGTCGGCCAGCCGCTGCCGCCACCCGCCGACGACGATGTCGGCGAACCGGCACCGGAGCAGCCCGCCCCGCCCACCCCGCCCGCATGCGGCGCGGGCGCGGCACCCTGCGGCCTGATGGGGTTCGTCAGTTGGTCGATGCTGCTACTCGGATTCGCCCGAATGAAGGTCGGGACCCGGCGTCTGCGTCGCGATCGGTAGATCGCGCCCCCCGCGGTGGCACGGAAACCGCCCGAAGTGTACCTCGGCAGGCGGCGCGCCTTGCGGAAGTCGCGCCGCCGGTGTACATACGCCGTTTCTGTTGGGGGTTCTCGCGGCTGGTGG
>JAJDDR010000056.1 GCA_029260255.1 Phycisphaerae bacterium | reverse complement strand
CGGCGCCTTCGGCCTGCGTCCGACAACGATCGGTCCACACGCGGGGGCGTGGGTGTTTCACCTGACGAACGTGGTGCTTCATGCACTCAACGCGGCGTTGGTGTTGTTGGTCATGAAGCGCTTCACCGGGCGGCTGGCCGTGGCTGTGGCGGCGGCCGTGCTCTTCGCGGTCCATCCGCTGGCCGCCGAGCCGATCGCTTGGCTCAACGGTCGCATGATGATGCTCAGCACGTGCTTTACGTTGCTGACCGTCCTGGCGTTCGATCGGTGGGATTCCAAGCCGACGGCGCCCCGCGCCGGTTGGGTTGTGCTGTGCTGTCTTCTTGCGCACATGAGCAAGATCAGCGTGGCGCTGCCCGTGTTGATCGCCCTTTGCCCGTTCGCTCAGTATCGCCGGCCGGTCAAACGCTGGTGGGTCATGTGGGCGGTCGTCGCGGTGATCACGGGCGGGTTCACGTGGCTGAACATCGAGACGAGCAGCGAGATGTTCGAGATCGCCGAGGGCGAGATGGAGGCCCCCAAGATACTCTATGTGCTGCTTGCGCTCGCCCAGTATTTTCGCCAGTACGTCGTGCCGATCGGCTTGTCGGTGTGGTACCCGCCGCCCGCGGAGTTGGGCTGGACTGATCCCGCGGTCCTATCGGCGGCCGTCACGGTGCTTCTGGTCGGCGTACTGACGTTGGTTTCGATGAAGCGAACGCGCGTGGTTGTGCTGGGGATGCTGTGGTTCATGGCTGCGGTCTTCCCCACGCTTCCCATCGTCCCGGCGCGCCGTGCGGTGGGTGCCGATCGGTATGTCTACCTGCCGAAGATCGGTCTGGCGTGGATCGCGGCCACAGCACTGATCGCCCTGTATGGCTACGCCGCGAGGCGGATGGGTAAGTCCTGCCGAATGCCCTTGCTCGCGGGTGCCGTGGTGATCGCCGCCGTCTTCGTCGGCGTGTCGTGGGAAACGCAGGGCTATCACCGCAACGACATCACCGCCGCGCTGCGTAACATCCAGACCAACCCGGACTTTCCCGGAGTCTACAAACAAGCGGCGTGGGCCTACCACCGCAACGGCGAGTACGAAAACGCGATTGAAATCGCCGCCGAGGAGATGTCGCGTCATCCGGCGGAGATGGCGTGCGAGGTGCTGCAAGTCGTCGGGATGAGTCAGTTCCGCCTGGGTCGACACGAAGAAGCACTCGCCTCACTCCAAATGGCCATCGAGGCCGACCCGGATTTTGGCAAGTGCTACTCGCGCCTAGCCAAGATCCAAAGACACGTCGGGCGGACCGACGAAGCCATCGCGAACTACGAGCGTGCGGTGGAGATCATGCCGTTCTACAACCCCGCCCTTCTTCCGCTCGCGTCGCTGTACCGCTCGGTCGGTCGACTCGACGACGCGATCCGCACGTTCAACGAAGTCCTTCAGAACAACGCGTACGATGTTGACGCGCACCTTGATCTTGCCGAGATCGACATCCAGCGACAGCGTTATCCGGAGGCGGTCGATCGCCTGACGAAGCTACTCGGCTGGATGCCGGAGAACGCAATCGCACGAACGAACCTCGGCGCCGCCTACGTGGCTTTGGGGAAGATTCCCGAGGCGGTTGACGCTTACACGGTCGCGCTGATGCACGATCCGCGCAACGCCACGGCGGCCGTCAATCTGGCCAACCTGTATCTGTACCGCAACGACGCGCAGGAGGCGTTGCGACTCTACGACTCGCAGATGCCATATCATGACACCGACCTTGGCTTCCTCATCGCACATCACGATTTCGCTTTGGCGATCGATCGTGCCGACCTTACGGCGGCGGCGTTCATCAAGGCCTACAACAAGGCACCAACCGACGTCGACCTGCGTTCGTGGACCGCGTACGCCCTGGCCCAGGCGGGCGATTGCAAACGGGCGGCACTGCTATTGAAGCAGATTCCTCCCGCGGCGCCTTCGGCGGTGCGACCACTCGCCGCCGTGCTGATCGCGTTGGTCGACGACGCTCCGGAGACTGCCATCCCGGCGGTCGAGGGGCTGCTGAAAATGACACCGCTCCGCCCGCCCGACGTCATGGAGAGACTGACGGCCGACTTGCAGCGTCTCGCAGCACGTCACCCGGAGAATCCGTGGCCACACTTTCTGACCGCCCGATTGCTGCTGGCGCAGGACGACCAAGCCCACGCACGACTCGCGCTGGACGAGTTCACGCGACTCTGCCCGTCGGACGATTGCAGGAATCGCGCCGCGGAATTGCTCCCATGAACCCCGACCGACGCTTCGTCGCCACAGCAGGAAGCGGTTTGGCTGCGCGCCCACGACTGAGCGAGCCGCGGACGTCCGCGGGGGCGGAATCCCGCGGCTCGGGAAGAACTGATCGTTGCGCGATTCGTGAATTGCGACTGGGACCGGCGTGGAGCAGTCGTTACTCGATGAGTTTGGTGGCGCTGGGGGGCACGACGATGGCGTTGCCGACGGCCACGTCGTCGCCGTGCTGATTGACGCAGGCGACCAGCAGGCGGACGCGCTTGGGATTGATGATTTCGGTCACGGTGGCGTTCGCCGTGACGGTGTCGAGGATGTACACCGGCTTGAGAAAGCGGATGTGTAGCTCGACGAAGAGGGTTCCACGGCCTGGCAGGTCGCCGCTGAGAACGGCGGAGATGATGCCGGCGGTGAGGATGCCGTGAACGACGCGGTGCCCGAATTCGCTTTCGGCGGCGTAGCCCTCATCGATGTGCAGCGGGTTGTAGTCTCCCGAGGCTCCGGCGAAGTGGAAGACATCCTGCTCGTAGATCGTCTTGCTGAAGGTTGCGGCGTCTCCCACGCAAAGCGTCTCTCGCACTTGGGGAATTGGGTCGATCATGGAGACCTCCAGCCGCGTCGCCCGCTACGCCGACTCATGCGCAGCGACCGATGACGACGTAATCCTGTCCTGCGCCCGGCACTTTCTTGATGACCGTCTCGGCGAACCCGGCCTCTGCGAACCACCTGCGAATGTCGTCTGGGCGGAAGAAGTAAACGGGGCAGTTCTTGATCCAGTAGCGCGCTTTTCGTACCGGGGTGCGGAACCAGTGAACGCTCGGCATGGAGAGGACGGCGCTGCGGCGCACGATCTTGCGGACGGCGTTAATGAACGCCGGCGGGTCCGCCACGTAATCCATGACGCCGGTGACGATGACGTGGTCGAACTGCTCGTTGGGGGCGTCGTTGGGAAACGCGCCGCTCACAAACGCGCACACGGAATCGACCTTGAACGCCGTGGCGCGCCGCCGGGCCAATTCGAGCATGCCGTCGGCCATGTCCATTCCGAGCACGCGCGTCGCCCCGCGCCGGGCGGTCTCCACGGAGTAGGGACCCGATCCGCACCCGATGTCAAAGATCGACTTGCCGGTCGCGTCGCCGATCTCGTCGAACACCCAGCCGTAGCGCACGAAGACGTCGGAGCGGAACTTGCGG
>JAJDDR010000550.1 GCA_029260255.1 Phycisphaerae bacterium | reverse complement strand
ACGACATCGGCCGCCTCGCCGGTCTCTACCAGAAACGCCTGGCCAGGTTCTCCAGCCGCTGGACCGAAGCCTTCATCCGCATGCGCTCCGAGCAGCCCGACCCCCTGGCCCCACGACTCTTCACCGCTCAGGCCAACCTGCACGACCTGCTGGCCGACTTCTCGCACCACGCCGGAAAGCTCGTCGACGACATGCGCGATCAACTCGGCGAACTCACACAACAGACGGACGCCGCCGCCAGACACCACACGCTCTTGACGCGGCTGCGGCGAGCGTTTCATCGCTTCGAGTCAGACCACCGGCAGTTCGAATTCCTCGCCGCCGACATCTACCGGCGGAACAACTTCCGCCTCGACGCGGCCACGAAGTCGGCGCGAGGCCTGCGGCGCCGCGTCCGCTCGACCGTCGAGGCAATCGACGCCGAACTGCTTACAGAAGCCACCACCCTCGCCGAAAAAGACCGCCACACGCAACGCACCCTCACCGAGCAGCAGATCCGCGAAACGCGACGGCAGATGCACGACACGTTCGCCGCGCTCATCGAAGCGTTCGCCGACCACGAGCAAGCCCTGCGACGAACCCAGGATCACCACGCCGCCGGCGCCGAGCGCACCGCCATCGAGCAGCGCCTCACCGCCGCGCGCGAGAAACTCCGCGCCCGCGAGCAGGTCCTCGCCGAACGACAAGCGCAAACCCACGCCGATACTGCAACGATCTGCTCGGTTGACATCATCGAATGCGGGGCAGACGAAACGCCCCGGGGATTGGCGCGCAGGCTCTCCTACGCACTATTGGCGGGATTAATGGCCTTCGCAACAGTCACGTTTGCCAGCCAACGCCTGAACAACGCCAGGTGGCCGTAGTCCGCGGATGCGGGCGTCATTTACGCGATGTTGACACGAACGCGCCCATGCCGGCGCTTGGCGCTGATAATCTTCCGGCCGCTCCGCGTCCGCATCCGGGCGCGGAACCCCTGCTTGCGGGCACGCTTGATCTTGCTATTTCGTCGCGGGTAATGCATGACTTCGCCAAAAATCGAGTAACCCAAAACCGGAAAAGGCGTGTCAGCCCCTCAGGCACAACACCCCCAAACCCGGAACAAGACGCTCGACTCTACCACCAACCCATCCTCCTGACAAGATCCCCCACGTTCCCAACTCCAACGCATCCCAATCCGAGCCCGTCAGGAAGCGGACCCCTCCCCCCATCTCGCCCCGATCTCCCACCGAGTGTCGCCCCCACGCGCGCCGCGTGCCATGCCCCCGCTTGCGTGGGCATGGTTCGACAACCTCGTCGGCGCGCGGTCCTGACGACGTCTCCGCGTGCCCCCTTCATTACAGTCGGTGCTCGGAAAAATGCCGGCGGGCTGAGACACTACAACCAGCAAGCCGCGTGCGGATCCCGTGCGAGGTCGCCGTCAGGACTGCGGCGGAGGATTCTCTGAATCGGTGAGGCGGCCCACGGGGCGGCCGGCGTTGTAGAGGATGCCCAGGCCTTTCCAGAAGTTGTCCACGCCGCGCGCCCAACTGTTGATGAGACGCCCGTTCAAGAACACGTTCGGGGTGCCCTTGACGCCGATTTGATGGCCTTGCTCGATGTCTTCGGCGAGGCGCTGCGTGACGGCGTCGGAGTTCATGACGGTGGCCAGTTGTTCGGCGTCCAGTCCGAGGCGGTCGGCCATGGCGGCGGCGTCGAGCTGGGCAACGGGGGCCTCACCGGAAAAGAAGATGTCGTGCGCTTCCCAGAACTTGTCATTGCCGCCGACGATTCGGACAGCCTCCGCCAGTCGCGCCGCGTCGCAGGCATGGGGGTGAGCGTTCCGCGTGGCGTATGGATTGCAGTCCGGCGACAGCGGGTAGTGCTTGTATACGACCTGGAGCCGACCGGAGAACGCGTCGAAGTGCTTCGCCTCGAGGTCGGAGGCGAACTTCTTGCAGGAGGCGCACTCGAAATCGCTCCAGACGACGAGTGTCGGGACGCGCTCGGCGCGATGCCGGACGGGGTCGTCGTCGCGGAACTCGATCCGGTGCTTCGTCCCGCCCATGTGCGTGCTGATCAACGTGCCGACCTCGTTGCGGATTTCCTCCATGGCGCTGGTCAGCTTCGCGGTGATGCCCCTTGTGGCCTTGAGTTCGACGGAGCGGAGCTCGAACAACACGGCGATCAGGCAGAGAACAACGACGACGGTCGCCAGCCGAGTCGACGGATAGGGTAGTGCGCGCGGAGTCGCTTCCGGGACTTGTTGCTTGGCTGCCTCCCGCGGCTCGCGTGGCCAGAGCAGGAGATTCATCACAAACAGCACAAGATTCGCGACGTGCGACATCACGCACAGCGGGCACCAAGTTGCGAGGTCGGTGGCCATAATCTTGATGAAACCGATCGACCCGAGCAGCCCGCAGGCGTTGATCGTGAGCGGCAGGAGATGCCACCATCTGCCTTCGCGGTTGACTCTTCCGACGGTGAGTAACCAGAGGAGCAACGCGGTGAAGTAGGCCATCCCGATCAGCGCTACGGGCACCCGGACCTTGTTCTTGGGGTCGCCGTCGCGAACCGGCGGGAACATTCCCCACGGGCTGGCGAGCACCGTGTCGCAACTGACGGTGGTCGACGCGCCGGACTCGCACATGGCGTTGAGCCAATCGGGCGTGCCGGGAAAGTGCATGTGTTTCGCGAGCAGCGCGTCGGAAACGTACAGGCCCGTCAGCGCCGCGGCGACGGCGGGCACGAGGAACCACCAACTGGCTTTCATGGGGAGCTCATCTCCAAATCGGCAGCGCTATCGCTGGTCCATCGTCGCCACTGAGTCTTGAACGCGTCGAGTTCGGCGGGCTTGACGATTCGCACGCCGGCGGAAAAGGACGTCGGGATCCTGGCCTCGCCGAGTGTCAGCGTGATGCACGTGGTGAGCGCGTGTTCCGCGATGGCGCCGTAGTCGACGGCGATCATGGCGGCGGCGACGCCATCCTCGAGCGCCCACCAGGTACCCGGGACCGGGTCCACGGCGACGACGCGGCAGCTTTTCGGGAGCGAGACCGGCCCATCAGCGTGCTTTCGCAGGGGGCAATTGTCCGTGGCGACCCACGCGCCAAGTCTCGGGTATCGTTGCATCAATTCCGCGATCGTGTCGCGGGCGCGATCGGGGCTGCCTTGACAATCCCGCTCGAACAGGACGGCGATTGACGGGTACGACTTCAAACGCTCGACGAGAGCCACGTGTCGCCGGGCGGATGCCTCGCTCCCCGAATCGGCATGCAGCAAGACGGCCGTCCCGCGTCCGTCGAGCACGTCGTAAAGCGCGTCGGCCAGCGCCTCGCCGACGGCCGCATCGTCGGGACCGGCGTGAATGAAGGGCGGCGTCGACCTGACCGGGTTCATCATGGTCACGATTTGCACGCCCTGTGCGGCGAGGGCATCGAGGGTACTTACTAAGCCCTTGGGGTCCGACACCTGCACACAGAGGGCGTTCATTCCTTCGTCATGAAGCTTGCGAATGAGGTTCCTTTGGGCATTGACGGAGCTCGTCGGCGGCGCCGCGGTGCGGAGCGGAACCTTGCTGAGCCCAAGTTCGACGTGCAGCCTGGTCGCCGACGCCCGCAGCACCGGCCATACGGGATCGTCCTCCCCGACGCCAACGAAGGCCACGAAACCGGCCTCTCGGTACGTCAACGGCGCTTCGTCACGACGGCAGCCGCAAGCGACGAGGAGATTGAGGAGCAGGGCGGCTGTGATGGCCTGTCCGATAACTTGCATGACGTCCGCCGCCTTTCTATCGCCGAGGAACCGGACGGCAACCTACCGCAGTTTCGCGAGCCGTTCAACGCGCAAACGCGCAACTACGGTGTCGACCCGGTCGGCCGACGATGAGGTCCGTGACAGAATCGGCGGGTCGGCCGTCCCGTAGGGACGCTATGAGAGTAGTTCAGCGATTCATCGCTGGGCTGTTTTCAAACGCCCCTCTGGGGCTACGACCTGCCCGGCCATTCACCAGCAGGAACACCCGCCGATTCTGTCACGGACCCGCGGCGATGACGCTTGCCGCGGAGGCCTTGCAACAACGGGCATCCGCTGAGATAATGGCTGCGGCGTTGCTCGCCGGAGAAGCGACGATCAGCTACTTCGCACGTACGGGAGTCACAATGGGGGCAACCCTGGACGCACTGCACGCACTTCAGGAAATCGAACGCAGGATGGCCGCCATTCACGGCAAGGCCAACGAAAAGCGCCGCCAGATTCGGGTCCACCAGCGCGCCATTGCCAAGAAGGAAGTAGTCATCGAAGAGAAGCAGCGGGCGATCCAGGCAAGCCAGATGGAGATCGACCGCATCGATCTCGACGTCAGGACCAAAGACGTAGAGCTGGCCAAGCACCGCGACGCGCTCGGCGCCGCCAGAACGAACAAAGAGTACGCGGCTATTCTCACCGCAATCAACACCGAAAAAGCGGACAACACCAAGCAGGAAAGCAGGCAGCTCGAGTTGATGGCCAGTCTCGACACGCTTCGCGCCGAGTGCGAGGAGATCGTCACCGAACGCGACGCGGTCGCGGAGCGCAAGGCCGCGGCGGAAAGTGCATTGCAGGCCTACGTCGACGAGTCGGCCGACGAGGTCAGCCGGCTGGAGAACCAGCGCGACGAAGCGTCCAAAGGCGTTCCCCCAACCGTCGTCGCCACCTTTCAGCGCATCGCGGACCGGCACGACGCGGAAGCGATGGCCGAAGTGCTGGTGCTGAGCGTCAAGCGCGGGGAGTACGCCTGCGGTGGCTGCAACATGGCCATGACACTGCAACAGGTCATCGGCTGCAAGGAACGGGACGACATCGTTCTCTGCGCTTCCTGCGGCCGGATTCTGTATCTCGGCGTGGACGGCGCATTCTGACGTGCCGACGGTCGGTCGGCGCAAACTGGACCGATCTGCGTTCGACGCCCGCTCCCTTCCGCATGCTCCCGTTGTGTCGCGGCGTGGTTTGGGAATGGCTCGACCGTAAGGTGGTCGTTGGCCGATATCGTGGCCAGTGCGGTACACTCCACGGAGGGCGATCGAATGGTAGCATCCGTCCGACGGGATCACGGGGCTGGGCGGTCGAGCGTGAGGCACCTTTGGCTATTGGGATCGTCGTTGCTCGCGGCGGCCGGTTGCGCGAATGGGCGTCAGGGCGTCATCCGCACCCTTCCCCAGCCGGTCGCGATGACCAAGATCACCGCGACACCGCTTCCCGCGCGGCGTGCGACGCGGCCGCGTCCCTCGGTCACGCGGCAAGAGGCCCGCTCACCCCGCACCGAGCCGCAGGCGTGGCGGCCGAGGGGTGGCATCAGCGACCGTTGGGACACGATCGTCATTCACCACAGCGCCAGCGACACGGGGAACGCACAGCTTTTTGATCGCTATCACCGCAACGTCAACCGCTGGGATGAGATGGGGTATCATTTCGTCATCGGCAACGGCCGGGGATCGGGCGACGGAGTCGTGGAGGTCGGTTCCCGGTGGTTCAAGCAGAAGCACGGGGCCCACTGCAAGACGCCCGACAATCACTACAACAACCACGGCATCGGCATCTGCCTGGTGGGCGATTTCCGGAACGTGCCGCCGTCGGACGCCCAGATGGCCTCGCTGACCCGACTGGTGCGCTTTCTCGCGGGCGCCTGCGGCATTCCACCGCAGAACATCGTCACCCACCGAGGCGTAACGGGTAGGACCGTTTGTCCGGGGCCGAAATTCCCCATTTACGCGATTCGGCGGGCCACCGGCATATCCACCGGGGCGAGCGCGCTGCCGTGAGAGCTGTGCGGCTCGGTGGTTGCGGCGTCGAGGGCGATGCGATAGTCTCTTTTCGCCATCGCGGGTGCTACCAGTGTCTCGGCGTTCGAGGGGGCTGGACCGTCCAGGTGTGCCATCGAGTGGAAGATCAGGAGTCGATTCAATGCCCAAGCGTGGAATTCGCAGTCGTATGCTTCGTTTGGTAATGGCGCTTACCTTGTCGGGCAGCGCGATTTCAGTTCGTGGCTGTGACCCGGCCGTGCGTGACACGTTGCTGTCGGGGATCCAGACCACGGCCAACGCTCTGGCTGACGCGCTGGTTCAGACGTTCTTCACATCGCTGCAGAACAACCTCGGCGACGGCGGCAGCGGCCAGACCACTATCTAGGGGCCCGCACTCGGGCTCGGCGGACGGCCCGCTTCCTTGCGCGCATGGGCGTGTGTGGTGGCGCGTCGTTGCGTCGGACCGCACGACCGGCCGCCCCATCGCGCGGACAATCTCGATTCGCGCGTGCGGTTCGGCGTGTGCGCCGACAATGTGCCCGTTTGCCGTTTTCTATCCGCACTCGGTGTACCGTCCCGTAGCGGACCCATGAGTCGCGGAACCGCATGCGTCCACCGCGGACGTGCGGGTCCGCGGTAATCCTGGAAGAGCAATCCCCCGGGACGCCCCAGCCAACGCAATCCACCAGACCCGCATTTCCACGCCGATATCGCCGATTCCCTCTCAGTCCGTGCGTGCCACCGCAGCTGGGTGTTTTCGGCGGGTTGCAATCGTGATGCCGGCCTGTACACTACCCGATTCTCACAAGCGGACGATTTGCATTAGGATCTTGCGGTATGAAGAAGGACATCCATCCCGACTACGTCGAAGCCACGGTCAAGTGTGGTTGCGGCCACACGTTCACGACCCGCAGCACGCAGGCGGACATCCACGTTGAGATTTGCTCCAGTTGCCATCCGTTCTTCACGGGCCAGCAGAAGTTCATCGACACCATGGGTCGTGTGCAGCGGTTCCAGACCAAGTTCGGCGGCAACTACTTCGATCAGAAAAAGCCGAAGGCCGCGTCGCGCAAGGCCCGCACTTAGCTGGGCGATCGTACATCTGCCACGCCGGTTTCGCCGCACGGTTTCGCGGCGTCTCGGCGTGGTTTTTCCGTGCGCGCAGAGCCCCGGCGAACCCTTCGTTGCGAAATGATTGACCATGACCGAGAGTGTGGAAGACCGGCTGATCGCCAAGCTCCAGGAACTGGATGATCGGTACGCCGATCTGCACGAGCAGATGGCGGACCAGAAGGTCGCGTGCGATCCCGTTCAAAGCGTCGCGCTCGCGAAGGAGGTCGGCAAGCTTCGGCGTCTGGTGCAGCCGTTTCGGGAACTCCGCAAGATCGGCGTGGACCTGGAGGAAGCCCGAGGAATCATCGCCGATTCCACTCAGGATCAGGACATGCGCGACCTCGCCGAGGAAGAGATTCCGGCGTTGCAGGAGCGCTACGACGCCCAACTCGAAACGCTGAAGGAAAGCGTCGTAACCAGCGACGATGCGGCCATCAACTCGGTGATCCTGGAGATCCGGGCCGGCACCGGCGGTGAGGAGGCGGCGCTCTTCGTCCGCGACCTCTACGAGATGTACCTGAGGTACTGCGATCGCCGAAAGTTCAAGCTGGAGGTGATCGAGCAGTCCGGTGCGGACATGGGCGGGCTCAAGGAGATCATCCTCAACATCAAGGGGGAGGGCGTTTACAGCTATCTCGGCTACGAGAGCGGCGGGCATCGTGTTCAGCGTGTGCCGGAGACCGAATCGCAAGGCCGCGTCCACACCTCGGCGGTGACCGTGGCCGTGCTGCCCGAGCCGGAAGAGGTGGACATCGAAATCAACTGGGAGAAGGACGTCGAGGAGTTCGTCTCCCGAGCGGGCGGACCCGGCGGGCAAAACGTCAACAAGGTGTCGTCGGCCATCAAGCTGATGCACCCCGAGACGGGCATCAGCGTCTCGATGCGCGACGAGAAATCCCAGCACAAGAACCGGGCGAAAGCCCGGCGGATCATGACGGCACGTTTGTACGAGCACTTTCAGGGGGCGGTGGATCGGGAGCGGTCAGACGCCCGCAAGACGATGATCGGCAGCGGTGATCGTTCGCAGCGTGTTCGGACGTACAACTTTCCTCAGAACCGGTGCTCCGACCACCGGATCAACCTCGATCTGTACTCGCTCGAAAAAATCATGCAAGGCGAGATGGACGCGCTGATCGAGGGCCTGCAAGCCTACGACAAAGAGCAGCGGCTAAAGAGCCTATAACCCCACGCCGGGTCCGTCCGATGGAGCGCCGGAATGCGCGGATACTGGGGTTCGCTTCGTGACGGTCAAGTCGGCGGGGGGAATCTGTCGATGAAAACGGTGAGATTATCGGACAGAGTGGCATTCGGCGTGCTTGCGCAACTTCACCGGGGGTGTGGAGAAGCCGATGTAAGTGCCGGATAACGGTCCGTCCGAGGCGTGCGTGCGTCAACGGTTTTGCGTGGGCCATGCGAGGAAGAGAAACGTCTGGATTCGTCATGCACGTTGCGATTCATAGACACGGGTGGGCGGCGATTTCGGCGGGTGTCATCGTGCTTTGTGTCTGGGGGTGTGACTCGACTCCGCCGTCGGACGCGACGCTTGTGATGGTTGAGCAGCGGACGCGCCCGACTCTGACGGCGAGCGCGAGCCCGGAGATCACGTTGTTCGGCGGATTGTCCGGTCGTGGGGCTGCGCCGTATTCGGGGCGGGCGGGCAGTCCGCTGCTTCAGCATTCGTTCACCCGCGAGGGGGGCGATTTCGACTGCCAGGTTGACCGCGACGGTTCCCGGTTTGTGTTTTCGTCCACGCGCCACAGCGATACGCCGGACATTTATATGAAGTCACTGAACGGCACGGCCGTCGTACGGGTGACGAGCGATCCGAGCGCGGACGTTCATCCCGCGTTGAGCCCCGACGGTTCGCGTCTGGCGTTCGCGAGCAAGCGTACCGGCAACTGGGACATCTGGATCGTCAATCTGGATGGGCAGCAGCCCGTGCAGGTGACGTCGACGCCGATGGATGAGGTTCATCCGAGCTGGTCGTCGGACGGATCGACGTTGGTTTACTCTGCCAGACCTCGCACGACGGGAGAATGGGAGCTGTGGATCGTGGCGGCGGAGGCGGACAGCGCCTCGACGTTCATCGGCTACGGTCTGTTTCCGGAGTGGTCGCCGGTGGACGACCGGATTCTGTACCAGCGAGCCCGCCAGCGCGGCAGCCATTGGTTCAGCATCTGGACGGTCGAGATGGTGAACGGCGAGCCTCGTTATCCGACGGAAGTCGCGTCGAGTTCGGATTATGCGCTGATTCTCCCGGCGTGGAGTCGAGATGGTCAACGCATTGCGTATTCGACGGCAACGAACCTGCCGCCGATCGACCCGGAGTTCGGGACGATTTACGAGTCCTCCGACGTTTGGGTAATGGACACGGACGGCGGCTCTAGGATTCGGCTGACCGATGGGCAGTCGGTGAATTTCATGCCCGCCTGGGCGCCGGACGGTCGGGTGCTGTTCACGAGCATGCGGTCGGGGCACGAGAACATCTGGAGCGCGATGCCGGCGACGGGATCGCCGCCGCCGACATCGGTGACGGGCGTGCTGCCGCGGGGCGACGCGGGGACGAAGGTGATCAACGCGAGCCTGGCGGCTCCGGGTCGATCATAAAAGCTGACGTTCGCGGGTTGGTCATTAAGGACGCCCGTGGATTAGACGATGAATCGAGTGACGTCCGAAGCGGTGTGACGGGAATGGAGTGCCGTCCAGCGTCATTCTGAAAGGGATCAAGGATGGTCCGGATATTCAGGGATTTCCGCTTCGGTTCGGTTGTTTGGCTCGGATCGACCGTTTGCGTGCTCTGCGGTTGTCAGGGCAAACCGGTCGGTCCGTTTGAGGTGGCCAACGAGACGTTGGGGCCCATGACGATTGCGGTGGCTCCGGCGTTGAACGTGAGCGGCTCTCCGGATTTTGAGCCGAATCGCGTGGCGGACCTGATGGCGAGCGAGCTGAGCCACGTGGCCGGCGTCGAGGTCATCCCGGTGAATCGCGTTCTTGCCGTGTTGGCGGATCAGGGGCGCAGCCGGGTTGAGTCGCCGGGTCACGCTGTTTCGATTGCCGCGATCGTGGGCGCGGATGCGATCCTGGTCGTGGCGGTTACGGAGTACGACGCTTATGACCCACCGGTTGTCGGACTGGCAGCGCAGCTCTACGGTCAGCGGCGGGGGGTACGTGCGGTGGGGTACGACCCGCTCGTGGCGTCACGTTTCGGGTCACCGCCTCGACGAGACATCGGACGTGGCGGTTCGCTTACGCCACTTGCTCAAACGGAACGTGTTTTTGACGCGTCGCATGAGCGGGTGTGCACGGGCGTCCAGCGATTTTCCGAGTCTCGAACCGCCGACGCGAGTCCTTTCGGATGGCGCAAGTATATCGCCAGCCAACAGCACTACCTCCGGTATTGCTGTTACGAGACGATTCGGGCGCTGATGGGCGGTGGCGGAAACGACGTATCGGACGCGGAACGGTAGGACGGCGGCGATGAAGCCTGGAGCCGATTCATGAAGGGGATCAGACAGCTTTCATTGGTAAAGGGATCCGAACGATTCGTATTCCGATACCTTGGTGGGGATGAAGCGAAAGTGATTGATGCTTTTGCGACGCTGGCGTCGGATCGCTCGACGAAATTCGACTGGTTCGATGCGGCCGTCCTGAGCTATCAGATGGGCCGACGGTTGGAGACGGAGC
>JAJDDR010000549.1 GCA_029260255.1 Phycisphaerae bacterium | reverse complement strand
GCCGACACCGCCACGGCGTTCGATCGGGAACTCGCCGAGTTGAAGACGGCGTCGAAGGCGAAGTAGCGCTGTGGCAAGCGTCGTTTGCTACGTTGCGGCGCGCGACGTTGCATGGCGCGGATCGTTTAGCGGCGACCCGTAGGGGAGCGCTCCCCTTCGGGTCGCCGCTAAACGCGGTCGCCAACCGAGTGGTCAGTTGTCGCTCGCGGGCGTCACGCGGAGAACGACGTCGAGTTCAGCAAGCGCGATTAGCTTACGCACGTCGATCGTCCCGACGAGCATGCGAACAGCTTTGCTTTCGCCGGTTTTCACGAAACCCAAGTCCTTGAGGGACTTCAGAGTGGCGGGCGACGTGTCGCGAAGGAAGACGCGGACGTCGACTTTGAAATCGACGACCCGCAGCGTACCGATCGTCAGATTTCCCTTTAACCCGTCGGCCGCGACGCGCTCGGCCAGACCGCGAAGCGCGTCCGAGAGTTTCGCGGGACGGTCCTCTTCGCTCTCGTCACGACGGAAGGCGTCGGCGTCGGCGACAACTTGTTCCATAACCATCGCGCGCGTTACGGGCGGCGGCGAGAGAACGCCCAGACGGGACTCGACCGCGGCGAAGCCGGACGGCGCCTTTGGCCTCCTCGGTTCCGATGCCGTTCGGCCCCGCGAGAATCCGGCGTTCATCGCAACCTGCCCGGCGCCACGGTCCTGCCGGCCGCCGAAGACGCCCTCGTAGCTCACGCCGTCGGGCATTTCGACCGGCACGGTGATCTTTGTGGGCGCGCCGGCGACCGTCACGGTCATCTCCTCGACGGCGACGAAGCTGGTGAACTGCGTCATGAGTCGATACTCGATGCCGAGCGTGGTGATCTCGCTCTTCAGCGACTCCGAAACCTGACCGTGCTGGAGCCCAGCGTAGTCCTGCATCATCAGGTCCGCGATCTTCGCCCGCGCCCACAGCGAGGCCAGCGCATCGTGCGGGTCGGCTCCGGGCGGCGTCACTTGGATCGGCCGTTCGAGGGGACCGACGCCCGTGTTGCCGCGCAGGGTGATCGTTCCGGAGGGCGGGCCTTGCAGACGCCCATGCACCATGATCGGCTTGCCGGTGAACAGATCGGGGATGCGTTGCGGATGGACGTCGGCCACCTTCAGCGACCCCCAGTCGATCGAGATGTCGGTCAGCACCGGAGCGTCGATGCGATCGCTGAAACGGCGGACGGCCGCGTCGCCGTCGCTCTGGAGTGACACGTACTCAACCTCGCCGCGACCGGCGCCGGCCATGCCATCTAAGAGGAAGCGGTTGACGGAGTTGCCGATTCCGAAGCTGAACACGCGCGTTGTGTCTGCGTTCTTCTTGACGGCTTCGATGATGGCCATGTCGTTGCCGACGTAGCCGTCGGTCATGAAGCAGACGATTCGCACGGGCGGAACGGACTGCCCGGTGTCATCTTTCATGCGATCAAGCACAAGCACGCGGCTGCCGTTCTCGGTCGCCCAGCGGCCGATCAGTATCGATCCGGCACCGGCGGGTCGGCGGATCATGATCAGCCGTTGCTTCCACCAGTCGTCAAACGTTGTTGCCTTGTCGCTGGTGGACTCGCGGACCCACAGACCTGGTTGGCTATCCGAAGGCGCGATGCCGACCTCGACGTTCCGGCCGTCGGCGGGCAGATTGAGCAACTCCTGCCTGGTTAGCGGGCGCGGCACGCACGGCTTCTTCTGCACGAGTGCGGCGTTGATCGCTTTCATCATCTCGGTGCCGCCGGATCCGCGGCGCGAGGCGAGAAACGCCTGCGCTTCGGCCCTGTTGTCGGGCGTGTTGGGGCGTGGCTGCTGCCACAGAATGCGGGTGTTTCCGGCGAAGGTGATCAGGTTGAACGTGTCCGCCGGGCGCATCGCATTGATGGTTCTGCTCATGACCGCCTTGGCTTTTTCGATGGGGAATCCGCTCATCGAGCCGGAGGTATCGAGCACGAAGATGACCTCGCGCGGCACGATGTTCTCGGGGACCGCGCGTCGGGGCGGCTGAAGGAACATCGTGAAGAAGGTCCCTCTGGGGTCGGCATGTGTGAAGAACGCGTCCCCGACGTCACGGACGTCCGCGCGATAGCGCAGGATGAAGTCCTTGTTGGGGATCGTTGCGTGATTGGCGAGCGTGACGGTGGCGTGCGACGCACCGGCCCGGCGGATGTCAACTTGGTGCAGCTCGCTGTTCAGGTTGGCGATGCCGATTCCGGCGTCGACATTGACCGTCAGGCTGATGTCGTGGCCGGCGCGCATTCCGGGGGGCACGACCGGGGGCGTGATCTTGTGCCCGTCCGGCACTTGCGGGGTCGGCTTTCCGGTGGTCATTGGGGCGGGCGCGCTGCCGCCGCCGGGGATGTAGCGCGGTCCCACGACCATGGGGAATACGAACTGAAACTCGCCGTCTTCGTACCTGAGCGTTTCGACGTAGCTGATTTCGATGACCACCTCGACGCCGGGCTCGATGTTCGCAACCGACTGAGTGAAGATGTTGGGGCGTTCCTGATCGAGCAGGCCGGCGACGTGCCCGGCCATCCGCGCGGCCTCGTAGGTTTCGCGTGCGTCGTCACGTGACTTGATCTGCCCGACCACGCGGCGGTCCCCCACGGTCATCACCATGTCATCGACGGCCGCGTCCTGCGGTAGTGGAAAGACGTAGACCGCTTCAATCTTCTGCGCCAGCGGGTTGTAGAAGACCTGACGCACGCGCACGCGGTTCACGAAGCCGACGATGTCCGCGTCCACTTCCGTGTGCCTCAGCGGGCAAACGACCTCCGCGATGCCATCGGGCGGCACGATGCGCAACTCGCCGCCTCCGATTTGATCTTCTTCACGTGGCGCCGCGACGGCGCCCAACGTCGGGGCGAGGATCAAGGTGAGCAGTGCGAGAATCCGAATCCGGTCCATGACGATACTCCTGAAGGACACCTGTTTCGACTGTGTGACTGGTCGATTAGACGCCCACGCCGCCAGCGGGTTCCCTCGATCTGATACCGTTTTTCCGCGTCTTTGGATGCGGGCGGTCCGAGAACGAGCTTTGCGGGCCGGGAATTGTCTAGACGGCGATGCGCATCTGTGGTCCACTTCGCTCGTTGGTCATCCGGTGGGGATGGCGGAACTCTCGACACGATGGAGTCACCGCAATGAGCGCTTTCTCTTCGGCCATCTTTCTCACGTTGCTGGGCATTTTCGCATGCACGGTGTTCATCCTGGTCAAAATCAATCAGATCGCCGACGGGATGATCGATGTCGGCAAGCAAATGAGAGCGTGGAAGGGCGGTCCGTAGCGCGCCGACGCGGGCGGGCTGAAACTCCGGGCGACATCTTGTATACTGAGTCCCGCGGGCTGAGGCTTGGGTGCGCGCCTGCGCCGCCGACCCGGAGTGCAGATCATGAGTAGCCAGAACATCGAAGGCTCATCGAATCCGGAGCAACTCCGGAGGTTCATGAAGAGCCTGCTCAACGATGTGCGGGCGCTGGAATCCATGATCAACGACGGCATGGTCGAGTCCGGAGTCCGCCGGATCGGTGCCGAGCAGGAGGTTTTTCTCGTCGATCGGTTCTGGCGCCCGTCGCCTTCGGCCTTGCAGGTTCTCGAAAAGCTGGACCATCCGGACTACACGACCGAGTTGGCGCAGTTCAATCTGGAATTCAACCTGGACCCGATCGAGTTCGGAGACGACTGTCTCGGGCAACTCGAGCGCGGCATCAGCGATCACCTCGCCCGCCTGCAGAAGGCGGCCCACGAATGTGGTGTCAACGTAGTGCTCTCCGGGATCCTGCCGACGCTTCGCAAGTCGGACCTGGAACTCGAAAACATGACGCCCCGCCCGCGCTACTTCGCCCTGAACAACGCACTCAAGCGTCTTCGCGGCGGCGCGTTCGAGCTTCGGCTGGCGGGGACCGATGAGCTCATCATCAAGCATGACAGCGTTCTGCTGGAAGCGTGCAACACGAGTTGCCAGATGCACTTCCAGGTCGGCCCGGAGGAATTCGCCAGACTGTACAACATCGCCCAGGTCGTTGTTTCGCCGGTTCTGGCGGCGGCGGTGAACTCGCCGATGCTGTTCGGGCAGCGTCTCTGGCAGGAAACGCGAATCGCGCTGTTCCAGCAGGCCATCGACACGCGAAGTCCCGGGCACCACATTCAGGAGCGCAGCGCAAGAGTCAGCTTCGGCAATGATTGGGTACGCGGATCGGCGCTCGATATTTTTCGCGATGACATTGCGCGCTTCCGCGTGGTGATGGCTGTCGAGATCGACGAGGACCCGTTCGACGCCATCAGGGAAGGGCGCGCGCCGAAGCTTACGGCGCTCCAACTCCACAACAGCACGGTCTATCGCTGGAATCGGCCTTGCTACGGCGTTTGCAACGGAAAGCCGCATCTGCGTATTGAAAACCGCACACTGCCGTCGGGACCCACGGTTATCGATGAGGTCGCCAACGCCGCGTTCTGGTTCGGCTTGATGAGCGGGATCGCCGAGCGCTATGACGACATCACCGAGGTGATCGACTTCGACACGGCGAAGGCGAATTTCCTCGCTGCAAGCCGCCTGGGGCTGGACGCGCAGCTCACGTGGCTGGATGGCAAGAAGATGCCGGTGCAAGATCTTATCCGCGAGAATCTGTTGCCGGTTGCAGAGGCCGGACTACGCTCGCGGAACATCGTTCAAGACGACATCGATCGCTTCCTCGGCGTCATCGAACGCCGCGCCGCGACCGGGCAGAGCGGCGCGCACTGGCTTCTCGCGTCCCACCTGGGACTCAAGAACCAGGGGACTCCGGCCGAGCGGTGCGCGGCGCTGGTCGCCGCGACGTTTGTCCGGCAGCAGGAAGGCATCCCGGTTCACGAGTGGACTCCCGCGCGAATCGAAGAAGCAGGCGGATGGCAAAGGAATTACCAGCGCGTCGAGCAGTACATGACCACGGACCTGTTCACGGTTCACGAGGACGAGGTCGTAGATCTGGTCGCGAATCTGATGGACTGGCGTCATATCCGGCACGTGCCGGTGGAGGACGACCAGCATCGGCTCGTCGGCCTGGTGTCGTACCGATCGCTTCTGCGTATGCTGGCCCACGACGTTCCGCACGGGAAGGACGACCCGGTGTCGGTCGCGTCGATCATGCAGCGCAGGCCCATCACCGTCGCCCCCGAGACACCGACGATGGAGGCGATCAACCTGATGCGTGCGAACAAAGTGGCGTGTCTACCGGTGATCAAGGACGATCGCCTCGTCGGCATCGTGACGGAACACGATTTCATGACCATGGCGGCCGACTTGGTCGAGTCGTTTCTCACCACGGAGAGTTGACGGCGTGTTGGCGGGGGTTGAGTGTCCAACAAATGTCAAGCGAGTCATCGGCCGCTACAGCGGCGACCGCCCCGGGCCGACGATCGTCTGCGTGGCGGGCCTGCATGGCAACGAGCCGGCGGGCGTGGTCGCGTTGCAGCGTGTGTTCGAGCGTTTGGAGTCGCTGAGACCGCCGTTTCGGGGCGAGATCGTCGGCTTGACCGGTAACCTCGAAGCCATCCGGCAGGGACGTCGCTTCATCACCAAGGACCTCAATCGCCAGTGGCGGCGCGATCATCTCGATGCAGTCCTCAGAGCGGCGCCGGGCGAAACGCTCGACGCGGAGGATCAGGAGCAACTGGAGTTGTACCGCGACATCAGGGAGTCGTTCGATCGAGCGCGCGGCCGGATTATCTTCCTGGACCTGCACACGACATCCGCCGACGGTCCGCCGTTTGTGGTTCTTGCAGACACGCTGCGTAATCGCCGATTCGCCATGCACTTTCCGACGCCCGTGATTCTCGGTCTGGAGGAGCAACTGGGCGGCACGCTGCCGGGATATGTCTGCGACCTCGGTCACGTGACCATGGGCTTCGAGGCTGGTCGGCATGACGACCCGGCGTCCATCGATATCCATGAAGCGACCGTTTGGGTCGCGCTTCTGGCGGCGGGCAACGTCGACGCGAATGATGTGCCGGCGGCCGGCCGATATCGCGAGACCTTGGCGGCGGCGTGCGCAGGCGTGCCCCGCATCCTGGAAATCCGGCACCATCACCACGTGGACGACGACGATGAATTTCGGATGGAGCCGGGGTTTGTGAACTTCCAGCAGGTCGCAGAGGGTCAGACCGTGGCACGCGATAAGTCCGGCGTGGTCCGTGCTCCGGAACGTTGTCGCATGTTGCTGCCGCTTTATCAGTCGCAGGGAAACGACGGGTACTTTCTCGTGCGGCGAGTGAGGCCTTTTTGGCTGGAACTCTCCGCCCTGCTGCGTCGGATTCGGTTCGACGCCGCGGCGCGGTGGCTGCCGGGCGTCTCGCCGCACCCCGATCGGCCGAACACGCTGCTGGTGGACCCGCGCATCGCGCGCTGGCTGATGGTCGAGGTCTTCCACCTGTTGGGCTACCGCCGGCAGGGGCGAGAGCACGGGCAATTCGTTTTCGCGCGGCGTGAGCAGTCCGGTGCGTGGGGCGGACAGTCCGTCGATGGTCACGATGCGTGAGGGGTCTCACGTCTCACGAGACGCGAGGAGAAGTCGTTCCCGCACTCGGGGCAACGGGCGACGACTTGGCCTCTGAGATCATAGCCACACACGGCGCACGCGGGATCGCCGGCTTCGATCAACTGCCGGCGGAGATTGGAACGACGCTGAAATCGCAGGCCGAGGAACAGCAACGCACCTGTCCCGCCCGCCCAAGCCAGCACGATCCAAAAAGATCCGCCGGGAGGACCGGCGATAAGAAACGCAAGTACGCTGATGACTCCGCCTGTTCCGAAACGGATGCCAAGATTCCACCCGCGCCTGATCCCGTTAACAGCAATCGCGGCGATCAGGATCGCCGCTACCGCAACTATCGCCGCCACACCGGCGTCTCCGGGTTCGGC
This sequence comes from Phycisphaerae bacterium, assembly GCA_029260255.1. Lineage (GTDB taxonomy): Bacteria > Planctomycetota > Phycisphaerae > UBA1845 > UBA1845 > OFTM285. Next base: position 2,363 of record JAJDDR010000549.1, on the reverse strand, counting down.
CAGGAGCGCAAGACAGAACACGAGTGGCGCAACCCATGCGGCGAATCCGGCGACGGATAGCTCTGTGTAATACCACAAGAAGGGCCAAAACCGATCACCTCTTCGCAGCAGGTACCCCGCCGCCATCGTCTCCGCCACGCCAACGCCGCCGAGCCCGCCAAGCGCCAACACAAGTCCCAGCCAGATACCCATCTGGATGCCGGCGACCATCTCGGCGATGACTATTGGATACAACTCGCGGGGGCGGTCCGCAACGGGAATGTCAGCCAAGTCGCGATAATCCCAGAGATCCTCCAGTTCCTTGCCATCCGTTTCGATGCCGGCGGCCATCCTGGCGGCGATCGCCCCGTCCTCATAATCGGAGGCCAACCGCCCGATGACCACTGAAACGGACAGCGCCAAGACGGCCGCCCATCCGATTGCGAGCGCGAACGACGAGATCCCCGCGACGAGCCCCGCGCCGAGACCCGAGACGATGTCCTCGGCGCGGTTCCTGGGGCGGGTCACCCAAGCAACCAGAAAACCCATCCCCAGGAGTGCCGGCGGTCCCAGAGCGAGGCAGACGAAATCCAGCCAGGGTAGGTAGGTAATCCGGACCGCAAGAAACGGGGGCGTCTCGCTCGGGAACTTGTCGTAGGTGTTCGCGAGCCTGTCCATCAGGGTGCGCAGCGTTAGCATGCCAAGCGCTCCGGACCCAACGAGACCGCAGACCAGACCGATCACGACGACCCAAAACGCCGAGCGGACATTCTGCTTAAACCAGTGGCGAAGCATGTAGAGCATGCTGGCGCCGCGGGCTTCGATCGGCTCGCCGGCCAGGTAGCGGCGAACGTCTCGCGCGAGATCGCCGGCGCTCTGATAGCGCCGGTCCGGTTCCTTGGCGAGTGTCTTGAGTACGATGGTCTGCACGTCATCGTCGATCGGGCAATCGCCCTGGCGAAAGCGCCGCGCCGCGCGCCGAGTCACACCGGAGTCGCTTCGCCAGCGCTGCTTCGGTGGCAACGGCGGCATCTCCGAGATGTTTCTGAGCGCGTTGGCGAGCTGCCCCACCACCGGGTACGGGAATTGACCGGTGAGAAGTTGGTAGAGGATGACGCCCAAGGCGTAGACATCGGTTCGCGTATCGACACTATCGTGCTCGCCGCGAGACTGCTCGGGCGACATGTAGGGCAACGTGCCGATGACTTGGCCGGTGACGGACACCATGGTGTCGATGGGACCGGTCGACCATTTCGCCAAGCCGAAGTCCATCACGCGCGGCTTGCCTTCCGTATCGACCAGGATATTCGATGGTTTCAGATCGCGATGGATCACACCTCTCTGGTGCGCGTACTGGACCGCTTCGCACACGGAGGCGAACACCTTGAGTGCTTCTTCGAGCGACAGCTTTCGCTCACGGACGTACTGATCGAGCGGCTTGCCGCGCACGTACTCCATGACGCAATACTGCCGCCCGTCGGACGTCGTGCCCGAGTCGAACACGGCGACGATATTGGCGTGTTTGAGACCGGCGACGACTTCGATTTCGCGCTCGAAGCGTTTCTTGGCTGATTCCGTCGCGTAGGCGCCTTCGAGTAGCACCTTGATCGCCACCTTGCGTTTCGTCGCACACTGAACGGCCTGATAGACGATGCCTTGCCCGCCGCGATGGAGTTCGCGCACGACGTCGTACCCCTCGATGACGACGTTGGGACGGGGGATTCTAGAATCCAGATCGGCGGAAAGAGTCTCGGCGGTACTCGGATCGTCTTGGCCGCCTTCATCCCGGGGATCGGGTGGTTGGTCGAGAGGCTCGGACACGGGCAGTTGCTCCGATGACTGTCTTGTCGCGGCCGAAACGTGCGAGTCCATCTTCTTGTATTGACGCAATGAGATCAAGGGGGCGCGACGGCGTTCGATTCCACGTCCGTGGGAGGGACGCGTGCATCCCATTCTGGGTGGCACTCGCGAGCTCGTGGCTGGCCGCGGACGGTGACCTGCATTGTTGTCATTCCGAGCGCAGCGAGGAATCTAGCCGGAAAACCCTCCCAGCCAGATTCCTCGCTGCGCTCGGAATGACAGGGGCGGGTCGCGACGCGCGCACCCAAGCGTTGCGCTCCGCCGGCTATTGAAATCACCAGTCTCTTGGATTACCGTCGCCATGGACCGACAAGCGAGCGATAGACCGAGCCAATTATGAAGATGCCAATCAATTCCCTTGTTGCGGTCCTGTGCGGTGTTGTTGCCGGATGCCACACGAGCAGACCGGCGTGGATCGCCACCGGCGAAAGCGCCATGGTCGCGACCGACTCGGCATACGCATCGCGGGCGGGCGTTGAGATTCTTCGTGCCGGCGGGAACGCGATCGATGCCGCGGCCGCGGT
>JAJDDR010000548.1 GCA_029260255.1 Phycisphaerae bacterium | reverse complement strand
ATCACCGGTGTAGGAAGAGTCGGCGGTCCGGACGCGCTTTTCGTGCGCGCGTTGGGCAACAGTCTCTTCTTTGCGCTGATCGCGGTGCCGGCGGGCGTGGTGACTTCGCTGGCGTTCGCGTTGCTGTTGAACGCTCCGGTCCGAGGCAGGGGTGTGTTTCGCACGCTGTTCATGCTTCCCTACATGCTCGGCGGCGTCGCGACCGCGATGATCTGGAGTTGGGTGTTCAACCCGCGTTTCGGTTTGATGAACCGCCTGCTGGGCGGGTTCTATCGTCTGATCGACCCGGTCGTGCGCCTGTTCTGCGACACGGGAACGGCGGGTTGGTCCGTGCCGGACTGGTTTTACTCCCCGCAGAGTTGCAAGCCCGCGCTGATCATCATGCACCTGTGGCTGGGCGGCGGGACGATGCTCGTGTTTCTGGCGGCGTTGCAGCGCGTCCCGCGGTCGCTGAGTGAGGCTGCGGAACTCGACGGCGCGAGTCGCTGGCAGCGGTTTCGCCACGTGACGCTCGTACACATTTCGCCCGCGGTGTTGTTCAACCTCGTTGTCGGTTTCGTATTCACCATGCAAGCGTTCGACGAAGCGTACCTGCTCCAGAACCGGTCGCAGCAGGACGGATTGCTGTTCTACGTTCTGCACCTGTACCGCGTCGCGTTCGAGTCGCCCTATCGATTGGGGTACGCGTCGGCGCTGGCGTGGGTTCTGTTTGCGGTGATCGCGGCGCTGACCGTGCCGCTCGCGCTGTGGTCAAAACGGATCGTGTATTACGCGGTGGAACGATGATGACGCGTGGTCGCCCGTTACTCGTGGTGTTGTGCGTGGTGTCCGTCGTGCAGGTTGCGCCGTTGCTGTGGGCCTTGTCGACATCACTGAAGCCTCTGGAAGATGCGTACGCCTTCCCGCCGTCTTTCAGTGTTTCCGACGCGGAATGGGGCAATTACGCGGAGGTGTTCGCGAAGCTCCCGTTCGCCCGGTTTTTGCTGAACTCGACGTTGATCACCATCGCCGCGGTTACCGGCGCGGTCTTTACGTCTTCGCTGGCCGGGTACGCGCTTGCCAGACTGCCGCTCGGCGGCAAGCGGCTGATGTTCGCCCTGCTGCTCGCGTCGATGATGCTGCCGTCGCAGGTGCTGCTGATCCCGCACTTCGTCACGTTCGAGATGCTGGGCTGGGTCGGCACGTACAAGCCGCTGATCGTGCCGGCGTGGTTGGGGGGCGGCGCGTTCAACGTCTTTTTGTTCCGTCAGTTCTTCAAATCCATCCCGCGATCGGTGGAGGAGGCCGCAATGCTCGACGGCGCGTCGCGCTGGCAGTGCTATTGGCACGTTCTACTTCCGATGGCGAAGCCGGCCGTCATCACCACGGCCGTGCTGAGCTTTATGTTCCACTGGCGGTCATTCCTGGGGCCGCTTTTGTATCTGGCGGATTTCCGCGCCTTCCCGGTTTCGCTTGGCCTGCGCATGTATCAGACCATGGCCGGTACGTGGATCAACCTTCTGATGGCTGCGAGTGTGGTGGCAGTCGTGCCGCTGATTGTGGTGTTCGTGATCGGACAGCGCCATCTGACCGGTGCGTTGGACGTGTCGTCTGGGGATTCGTGACCAGGTCAGGGGATACGATCGCGGCGGTCCGCAACGGTTCAGAGCGGAAAAAGTGTGAGTTGTGTTCCGTCGGCAGTTCGAGCAGCGCGGGCGAGCGGCGGTGGTGCGGTGGAACGTGGAGGCGACGGCGTCAGCAGCGCCGCAGCTACGAAGCGCGTGAGATCCTGGAAATCCCATACGCGCCTGTCGACGCGGAGCCCGTCGGGGTCGCGCACCGTCGCGCCGTGGCGTTCGGCAAGGATGCGCGCGGCGTAGCGATCGCACATGGACTCCTTTCGGCGCGTGTTGCGGCCGGCGCGTTTGACAAGCCAGTGGAAATACTCATGCAACAGCACGAACAAGACGACTTGGTATCCGTCGGCCAGTTCGATCGAGTAGAGCGGCTTGGTCCACGCCGAGCGCGTCGTGACGGCGCGGGCGATGTAGGTGTCCATGATGTAGGGATAGGTCAGGTGCCTGCCGAGATTGACGTGCAGGCGCTGCGTTTCGTAGTAGCAGGTTCCCGAGAAATCGCTCGACCGGCTGTAGCGGATGCGCACGTCGAGATCGTCGGTGGGGAACGGACGCACCGCGTCGTGGAACATCGAAAGCAGCCTGCCACCATCCAGCGATGTCGTGTTCTTGAAGATCATCCCTGACCAATGATTCCGTTCGGTGCTTGTTTACTGTCGCGGATGAAACCGCCGATGGACTTCCTTGAGACGGGTGGGGTTCACGTGCAGGTAGATCTCCGTGGTGGCCGGGTCGGAATGACCGAGCAACTCCTGCACGACGCGCAGGTCGGCGCCGCCTTCGAGCAAGTGCGTGGCGAAGCAGTGTCGCAGCGTGTGCGGGTGGAGATTCTTGATCCCGGCGCGTTCGGCGTACTTGCGAACGAGTCGCCAGACGTTGCTTCGATCGAGCGGTCGGCCGGTGCGCGAGAGGAAGACGGTGCGATCGGAGTGCCGCGTCACAACCGCGGGTCGCAGCAGGCGGAGATAATCCTTGACCGCCCGTATGGCCGCGCGACCGATGGGGATGATCCGCTCCTTGTTGCCCTTGCCGAAGCACCGCAGGTAGCCGATGTCGAGGTTCATCTTCTCGACGCAGAGCCCGGTAAGCTCGCTGGCGCGCATGCCGGTGGCGTAGAGCAGTTCGAGCAGCGCCTTGTCGCGGTGGTAGAACTCGTCGGTGGGGTCGGGCGCTTCCAGGAGCACCTCGATCTGCTCGTAGTGCACGGTGTCGGGCAGATAGCGCCACTTCTTGGGCAGTTCGATGACCGAGGCCACGTCGCGCCGCAGGAGACCGGCGTTGTGCTGGTACCGCAGGAACATCTTGATCGTCGCCAGATGGCGGGCGATGGAGGTTGTCGAGAGCCCTCGATGGTGCAGTCCGATGACGTGGCGTTGGACTTCTTCGACATCCAGTTCGGGCGGTAGGTGCCCGTCGACCGCGGCGTCCTCCCAGAAGGCAGTCAGATCGGCGCGATAGGCGATGATGGTGTTGGCCGCAAACCCGCACTCGACGAACAGATAGTCGAGAAACCGCTTGATCGGCTTGGCGATGCCCGGCGCGGTCGTTTGCGAACCGGAATTGTGTTGAGCAATGGGTGTCATTGGTCTGTCACTGTATAGCGCGGTAGCCGTCGCCATGCCGCCCGCGCACCGCGGCCGACACGAATACATACTTTAGTCGATTCCGCTGTTTCGTCAACGGTTCACTTCGGTTTGGGTGGCTTATCGGAGGCGCAATCATTGCGCCGGGCGAACTTCTTGTTGACGGCGTCCATGAGATTATCGGCCGTGGGTGTCTCGTCGGGACGCAAATACAAGCCAGGCGCCTTGTCGCCCTTAGCAATAAAATGCGAAACCAACCAGACGCACTCGCTACGCCGGCGCGCGTCGGTCGATTCGATTTCGCGCGGGCGGTGCAGGCGTTCGACCCATTCGCGGGCAACGTTCGATAAACGGGAGAGCTGGACGGGTGCTCCGGCTTCCACGGTGCCGCGATCGACAAAGAACGGCTTGACTTGCGAGCGGCGCCCCTCGCGCTGGATGATGAGTAAACGGAAGTTGTCTACGCGAGCGCATGCGAGCGCGTGCCGTTTCAGGAAGTCGCGCGCACGCTGCAGGAGTTCTTTTAGCCTCGCGGCACGGGCGTATTCTCGCGTTTCGGCGGCGCGGCGCATCACGGTTTCCAATTCACCGAATCGCTCACCCGTTTCCCCGGTGGCGAAGCGGAGCGAAGCCCGGATCATCGCGTGGTACTGCGCCAGGGGGATCGTGCCGTCGCACGGGGCCGGGCAGCGATCCATCTCGTAGTAGGTGCATGCCGTCCCATGCGGCGTGCGGTCGAGAATGTGATGCTCACGACACAGGTCGAACAGGTCCTCGAGGATCGCGATGAACTCGTCACAATGCCGGCGGCGATCGAACGGGCCGAATTCGACGGCGTCGGGTTGAAACGCGAGGGCGTCCGCCCGCCACCGGGGCAGCGGACGTTCCGGCTGGATCGAGGCAAACCACGCGGGGGCGAAGCCCAGGTGCTTGCGGTAGGTGTCGGGCATCAGCCGCCGCGACACATCGAGGTAGATTAGTGTGCTCTCGAACACCGAGAATGACGGCGTCCACCAGAGGCGCCGGGCGACTTCCCGGAGGTTGGCGCTGCGTGGCCGCGACGCGTCGTCGGCACCCTGGAGCCGAACCGCAACGGTCCGGCGCAGATTCTGCGTGCTGATCGTCTGGATGATCCCACCGCGCTCGTCGCTCAGAGCGTAAACACCGCCGTGGGCCGGAACCAACGTTAGGTCGAGGGGGTGACCCGGCGCGGGAAGATCGACGTACTCAGCGAAAATCGCAGCGGGATCGGCAGAAATGGTGGCCACGGAGAGACACTACACCGCACGGATGTCGTAGGCGAGACAAAAAAACGCACCGGCAGATAGACTCTCGGGGTCTTTGCCGTTGCCTCGCGGACCGGTCCTCCGTAGAATCCCTGGTCCTTGATCGGCGCGGCGGACGTTCTTGAGATGCGCGACGTGCCGGACAAGACGATACCCTGCGGGGCCGTAGTTCAGTTGGGAGAACGCCTGCATGGCATGCAGGAGGTCTGGGGTTCGAGTCCCCACGGCTCCAGTTTTCGGGTCCAACGACACGTCTTGCGAATCGGTGCCAACTCGTGACGCCGAAACACGTTGCACGCGATCACCGCGCCGTCGCCACCGGAAGACGCCCAATGACGACGTGCGCCAGTGGTCGGTACAACGGGTGGTACAATGCTCCCAGCGTTTGCGAGGCGCCGCTACCGGAAATCACAGCCCCCAAAGTGGCCAGAGTTTCCGGAACCCGCACGGGTTCGTACGAGGGAATCGAGGCTTGTCACCATCCCAGACAGAGACGATCCCGTTGGCGCGTCAGTTCGACATGCCGCGCCGTGGCATGCGATCAAGCCGCGTGACACTCCGAGACGGCGGTATCAATACTGACAACAGCGATTCGCACCGAACGTGACGCCGTCACGCAAAGTGTGCTTCGCGCCGTCACGACCGTTGTCCCGGCGTGACCGGGCTACGGGAGGTTGCCCCAGGCGATGTTGCAGGGGTCACAGCGTCCGGAAAAAAACCGCGCGAGCGTCGTACACCTCTCGCAATTGGCCGATATTCCGGACGCGGGCACCTGGGGACACGTTGTCGCTTTGGGGTTTTCTGAAGTATGGACATCGCACTCATTCACTCTACCAACCCGAATCGTAGGTTGGCGCTGAACAAGGACCTGAACGGCGGGTTCGGTACGGCGGATGACTACGGCCCGAGTGTGGCCGGGCGCATTCTTCGCCGCCTGAAGTGGAAACTCATAGGGCTTCCGGTCGTCTCGATCGCCCACGCCCAGGCCATCCTGAAACGCCAAGGCCACCGGGTGCGTTACTACGAGGGAGCGTTACCCGAGGAGCCGTTCGACGTGGGGTTGGTCCTCGGTTCGATCGTGGACTTTCGCAACGAGCGCCGCATGGTGCGTGCTCTGCAGCGTGCTTGGCCCGGCGCGAAAGTCGGAGTGTTCGGAGGCTTTCCGCAGCGTTTCCCGGAGCATTACCCCGAGGCTGATTTCGTCATCGGTGGCGAACTCGAGGCCTTCTGCCTGTATGACGACGTCGCGCGGCTCTGCAGCGCGGCGGGGCGCGTCGCTACGCCCCCGTTGAACCTGGATGATCTCCCGGCGCCGGACTACAGCGGGTTTCCTATTCACAAATATGCGTACGCACCGATGCTTCCGAAGAAGCCCTTTCTCACACTTCAATCGAGCAAGGGGTGCCCCTACCCGTGCGGGCATTATTGCTCGTACGGCGCGTTTCAAGGCGCCAGTCACCGCCAGCGATCGGCCGGAAACGTCTACGACGACATGTGGCGGCTGCGTCGAGACTACGGCGTACGTTCAATCCAGTTTCGCGATCCTCTGTTCGGACTGAGCAAGGACTTCGTGCAGGAACTGTGCTCATACCTCATCGAGCGACCGCTCAGAGTCGAGTGGGGAATGGAGACTCGCGCCGACCTGCTCAACGAGAAACAACTCGATCTCATGCAGCGCGCCGGTCTGAGGTCGGTGAACATCGGGGTCGAAACGACGGACCCCGACGTCGCGAAGGCCAATCACCGCAAGTTGGCGAACGCGCAGCATCAGCATCGAATCATCGAACACGCCAAGCGGATCGGCGTCAAGATAAACGCCTTCTATATGTTCGCGCTCGAGACCGACACCCCTGCGGGGCTGCGGCGAATGACGGACTTTGCCGTCAAAGCGAACACGACGGCGGCCAGGTTCTGTGTCAGCACGCCGTATCCGGGCACGAGGTTTCACGACGAGATGAGGCGTCAGGGGCGACTGATCGAGGACGATTGGGAGCGATACACGCAATTCAACCTCGTGCACAAGCAACCTCAGCTCTCGCCCGGTGATGTGCAAAAGGCGTTGATCAACGCCTACCTCAGGTTCTATCTACGTCCTGCGTACATGCTGCGGACGGCCGTGCACGTGTGGCGCAGCAACAGCCGCCTGTTCGCTGATAACCGCCTGCACAGGGTGTTGCCATTGCCGCCGCGTTCATCCGTCGAATTGTCACCGATGCTGTCGGCGTGTCGCCAGTTGGTACATCTGGCCGTCGAGTCCGCCGGTAACGCGGAGTACCGCGGGACAGTTACGAAGAACACCGCCGGCGTTCTCGCTCCGGTGTTGCCGGATGGATTTGATCGGGATGGCATGATGTCCGCATACGTTGCCTGTGACGCGACGGTCTCCGGCCATTCCGACAGGAACATCCAGGGGGTACAGGCAAAGGCAAGCTCTTCGTGTGCAGTTTGACGGCAAGCTCGAGTTCGCATTCTGTGGAGCGAAGATCACGAGTGACTCAGGGTTGCTGCCGTTCCGTGGGCTCGACGTGGCTGATGATGCGCGGAAGCGGTGAGCAACGCCGTCCCCGAGAGGGCAGGCGCGAGATTCGCACCGTGGAGTATCCAGACCGGCACGAATCACGGCGCAAGAGGCCGGTTCGCTCGAATCAAGCGGTTCGTTTGGGTACGGTCGCGGTCTGAGACCTGACAACAAACGGGGAATCCCACTCAAGAAGTCATTTGCGGCAGTCGATACGGCCATCACGACGGTTGTTATCGAACGCGTTGCGAGCGGTTACTCCGCCCTTGGAGAAGTCCCGGCCCATGTCCATCACTCGAGCGTCCTCGCGTCTGGATCAGATCGGGCAGCGCCACCCGAACTGCGAGGTGATTGAGGCCAACCGTCTGTACTACTCGGGGTTCTCGCGGCAGTACGACGCGAGGAACGGGCCGCGCCGCCGGATCAGGAAGCACCTGGAGCGGATCATCACAGCTTCGGCGATCGGTACACCGATGTCCCGCGGGGTGTTGGACATCGGCACGGGCACGGGGTTCGGTCTCAACGTCGCCAAAGATGTGCTGCGCGAGAAGGCAACGCGGTTCGTGGGATGTGACATATCCCCGGAGATGCTGGACATCGCGGCGTCTCGAATGAACAACGCGGAACTCGTCCTGTTTGACGGTACGCGTTTGCCCTTCGAGGACGGCGACTTCGACCTGGTGTTGCTGGTCTCCATGCTGCACCACCTGCGCGAGCCGGTTCCCCTGCTTCACGAAGCCGTCCGCGTGCTGTCGCCAGGAGGCGTCTTGATCGTCGTTCAGGAGCCCAACCCGAGCATCAACGGTCTTCTGCTGAAGCTCCGACGATTCCTCCGCATGCGGATGGATGAAGTCGTGGCCAAGGCGGAGTACCACCAGTTCATCACCCCCGGTCTTGACCCGCGCCATCTGGGTGCGGCGCTTGATCGATGCGGGCTCACCAGCCGCGTCGAATACACGAACGCCGCGGCAGTTGACGGTCTCACCGCCCGACTGGGAACGTGGGCCGATCACTGCTTCTTGCCGCTGTCCTGGTTTCACGGCGAGCACTGTTGCCTGAACTACTCCATCGTCGCCTCGGCCACGCCACCGCCGCACTGATCGCCGGTTTCCCCGGACAAGTCGTCGCCCGCCAGATTCGGATCCAACCGGGACAATTGTGAGAATCCCCTTGACGCGACGCAGGACGTGTGCCATACTGTATGAGTGAGCTAGTACAGTAATCGACGACGCCGGAGTCGCACAGTGCGGATTGACGCCAACAGCCATGTGCCCATTTTCCAGCAGATCATCGCCGCGGTGCATGGCGCCCTGGCAGCCGGCGTCTTCAAGCCGGCCGAACCACTCCCCTCCGTGCGGGCTCTGGCCCTCGAACTCGCAGTCAATCCCAACACCGTCCAGCGGGCGTACCAGGAACTCGAGCGGCAAGGGCTCATCGCCGCGCGACGCGGGCGGGGCATGTTCGTCTCCGAACGCGGCGTGAAATCGGCCCGCACCCGTGCCGAAGCGGCCGTTCAAGGTGCCTTCGCTCAAGGTGTCGCCATCGGACAGAACGCCGGACTCGACGGAGAACGGATCCACGCCCTGTACCGACAAGCGACCGGCGATTGTGCCGCATCACTCCGCGAGGACGATTCATGATCAAGAATGAACCCAACCAGCAGGCCGTTGAACTGACCGGACTCACCAAGCGCTTCAAGAATCACACCGCGGTGTCCGATATCTCACTCACCATCCCCGCGGGAACCGCCTTCGGCTTCCTGGGCCAAAACGGCGCGGGTAAGACCACTACCCTCAAGATGCTCATCGGTCTGCTTCGCCCGAGCGCCGGTGAAGCCAACGTGCTGGGGCATGACCCCGTCGCCGACGGGCTCCACGTCAAACAGCACGTCGGCTACGTGCCCGAACAACAGACCATGCACCGCTGGATGCGCGTCCACGAAGCGGTTCGGTTCTGCCGCTCAGTGTTTCCAACATGGAATGACGCGCTGTGCAGCGATCTGCTCAAGCGATTCAATCTCGAGGCGGGCAAACGCGTCAAACACCTCTCGAAAGGAATGGTCGTCAAGCTGTCGCTCGTTCTCGCGCTGTCCCACGAACCGGAGTTGATCCTGCTCGATGAGCCAATGGCCGGACTCGACCCCATCGCTCGCGAGGAGTTGATCGAAGGGGTTCTCCAGATTCTCTGTGACCGTGCCGTCACGCTGGTGTTCTCCAGCCACACGCTTAGCGACGTCCAGCGATTGGCCGACACCGTCGGCATGATTCACGAGGGTCGACTCCTCGTGCATCGCCCCGTAGACGACCTGCTGGCAAAGACCAAACGAATCCGCGCCGTCCTCGCCGACGGCGCAGCGCCCGCCGCCCAACCCGACGGGGCCATCTGGCACCGGGTGCAGAACCGCGAGTGGCTTGTGACCGTTCGGGACTTCGGTCCCGACACGATCGATCGCCTCCGTGCCGCCAACCCCGTCGAGACCGTCGAGGTCATTGACCTTGGGCTCGAAGAGATCTTCAAGGACTATGTCAAAGGCTGGAGGGCGTCCTCATGATCAAGACGCTTCTGTGGAAAGACTATCGCCAGAACCTGCGACTGCTCGTCGCGATCGCGATCTTCCTCGCGATTCCTTATGTCGTCATGGTTGTTGCGGCGGCGGCGGTGCGCTTGAGGGACTCCGGGCTCGGTGGATCGACAGACGACCTCCACGTCCCATGGAATATGATGCTCATGCAGGCAAGCTTGTGCAGCATTGTGATGCTGGTGGTCGCTTCGGCGTTCATTGCAGGCAACGCATTCGCCGGCGAGCGTGCGGACCGTTCCGCGGAGTTCACCGCCTACCTGCCGATTCCGCGCGGATCGACAGTCGTTAGCAAGGCCCTTGTCGCCATTGGTGCATGCATGCTGTTCTTGCTGGTAGACACCTGCATCGCATTCATCACGCATGGTCTCGGCGGGCTGATCTGGCACGACAATACCGCGGATCCGATCATCGGGTTCGCCGTAACCGCAGTGCTCATCTTCGGCGTCGCGTGGTTATTCTCCGCAATATCGAGCAGCCCCGGCATGGCGGCTGCGTCCGGGCTCATGTCGGTCATACTCGTCGGCGGCAGCCTTACGCTGATCGACTTCACGCGGAGCGGGCCGGAGATCATGCTGCAACGGTGGTATGCTCCGTTGTGTCTCTTGTTCGGACTCGGGGGATTCATCTGCGGAGTTCTCTATTACCTCCGTCGTGGGGATATCTAGCAGTACAGCGCAAGGTTGACACACTGGCAGAACCGCGACTGTTAAGGAGCGGCCTCGGACCCTCGCAAACGCCTCATGCGCGCGAGGCCGCTTCCTGACGGGCGCGGTTCTGATAGAATGCTGTCTGGCTGAGGCACCGCACTGGCCCGCGTTCTTCACTGCCGGTTATGGAACGGTCGAGAAGCGGAGTTGGAATACGCCGAAATCGGTCAGATCGACGTCGCCATCGGCATCGAGGTCGGCGAGCGTGCAGACGGCGGGGAGGGGGGGTGGATCGCCCGGTGACGCGGGACCGGTTACGCAGGAGTGAAAAACGGCGAGGTCATCGAGGTCGGTGTCGTTGTCGCAGTCCATATCACCGACGACGGCTGGGGCGACTATGTTGAGAATCTGTGCCGGTCCCAGTGTGACGTCCTGGTCAAAGTCGAGCGGTGGGTTCCCGCCGCTGAGGGCGAACTGAAACGCTCCGGGCTCCAGTGAGAACACCGCGTTTCCCAGCGCCGTGGCGGTGAACTCGATGCGAGCCAGCAACGCCCACGACGGTGCGACGCCCACGGCGGACTGTAGAGTCACGCCGCCCAGGTCATCAACAATGCCCGCGCCGTAGTCAATCTCACCCGTGGTGAGTTGATCAAAAAGAGTGCCGTGGTCGATGGCGCCCAGGTCCGCCGCCGCCGCGGTGAACAGCACATCGACCGTTCCTCCAACGATTCCGGGCGCTTCGGCACCGGTGTTGGTGACCCAGATTTCGATGAGTTGTTGAGCGCCCAAGCAGGTCTCGCCGACGGAATCGGGTAGCACAGTGGTCTCGTCCGGGTGCGCGTCCGCCACGACGCGAAGCTGGATCTCCACGACCTGCGCGATCACGCTCTGGGTGATCGACACGACGAGCACCGCGGCGAATAAACTGCCTCGGAAAAGCCAGATCACAAGGTATACCCCCGTTCGCGCATCGCGATCCGTCGGCGGACGGACAACGGCAACGCTCGCGACGCCTGCTTCAAAACCCAACTACTTTGAACGCCGCAGCGCATGTGAAATCCCCTCATCGATCGTGATTCGCGCGCCGTGCATGAGCACGGAATCTTGACCCATTGTGCCGACGGAGTACTCGGAGAACGGCATCGGCCCGGGGGCGACCGCGATGCCGACTTGCCCGGTTCCGATGGCCTCTGCCCGAACGGTGGCGAAGCGCACCCACGCGTCGACCGCGACGTTGCCGTCCAGTGTCGCGCCGCCGACGCCGCTGACTACTCCCGTATCCGCGTCAAACTCACCCATGGCAAACAACCCGAAGTTCGGATCGACCGCTGCGTCGGTCAGCCTGACCAACGCCGGGTTGACAAGTACGTCGACGGTTCCGCCGGTCACGCCGGCCGGGGATGATCCGAACATGCGTACCCAGATCTCGATAGCAAACGCATCACCGATTCGAGCCGACGTGGTCCGCGAACGCAAAAGACGCTCACGGGTACCGGATTTCGAACCCGACATCGAGACGAGGGTCCGCACCCTGAGAGACGACTCGCCCTGTCCGGCATTCGGCATCGGTGAAGGACCGGCCGCGGGACACGGCAATGGAGGCGTGTGGGCCGCGTCGGGAAGCGGCATGGTGGGATCGCCGCACAGCAAGCCGAGCGCCGCCCCGAAGAAGGACACGTCGGCCGCTTCGATCACGCCGTCAAAGTAGAAGTCCGCACAGGCGAAGTACGCGGGATCACCCGTGAAAGTCGCAAAGTGTGGTGCAAAGAGCGCGAAGTCGCCGAGGTCAATCGCGTTGTTCACATCGAGATCGTAGATGACGGATCTGTTGACACATCCCGCCGCCGGATCACATGTATCCGTTGTGCAAGCGTTCAGATCGTCGCACGCGGCGTCGTTCGGTAGATGTGTTACTTGACCCGAGGCGGCATCGCACGCGTCGGCCGTGCAGGCGATCAGGTCGTCGATCGGGGTGAGGACGCCCGTCAGAGGGGCGCAACATTGGCCGGGCAGCGTAGTGTCGGTGTGTGACACTGTCCCGTCGGCGTTGCAGACGTCGCTGGTGCAGGCGTTGCCGTCATCCACTCCGACGACATTGACCGTGAGCGTCTGGGTGACGTCGACATTCGCGTCCGCCAGAGGCGGCAGGCCGCCCGCCAGCGCGAACGAGAACGCACCGTGTGTCATTGACAACGTCGCCGGTCCCGTGGCCGTCGCGAGCATGTTGACTCGGGCCAACATCGCCCAGTTCGGCGCGACGCCCCGGCTGGCACTCAGGGTCGCGCCGCCGACGTCATTAACCAAGCCTGCCACGTTGTCGATCGTTCCGGACGTGCCGCTTGTGAAGATGCCGCCGTGATCTATTGCGGCGGCTGAGAGCGCGATGTTGTTGAAGAGCAGGTCGATTGAGCCCCCGGCGATGCCGTCGGTCCCCCCGTCGATCTGGGATACCCAGATTTCGACGAAGATGTCACCGCCCAGGCAGGTTTGCGTCACGCCCGGGGGAAGCGCTCCGTCCTCGACCGCGGTCGGCGTCTCGACGGCGCGGAGTGCCACGTCGACGACCCCGGCCGCCCCGGAGACATTCAGAACAAACGCCGCACCGACCGCGGGGGTCACGGCGAAGGGAGAGTTACTGAACACGAAATCACCGGGCACGACGTTGATGGTCACTGCTGACGGTGACGGAAAGGCCACCGGAACGTGAAGCGTCATCGTCGTCAGCGTTCCGTTTCCGACACCGCCCGCACTCGTGAAATTGTCGAAGTGCACATCGATCGGCGACCCGGCGCCGCCGAAGAGGGTGTTGGTGACCGCGACCGGCAGTGACGCCAAGTTCGGCACGCTCAGGTCGTCACCCACGCCCGTGGCCATCGGTAGCGTCCACAGATAGCTATCGTATCGCAGTCCGGCCGCGCTGAACTGGACCTCGAAGCTCGCCGAGACCGCCAGTTCGGTGCCCAACCCGGACAGATCGACGCCCAGGACGACCGTGTCACCGGTAATGACGGTCAGTGAACCGGCACCGCCCGCGGTCACTGTGAGGGTTGGTACTGCGGAAACCGGCGTCGACGCAACGACCAGCATCGCAACGCCGCAACAGATCAATCGCGTTGTTCTCGTGCTCCTTGTCGTCTGCTCGACGGGACGATCTCGAAACGAATCAAATCGCATGTGCTTTTCCCATTTCATTGGAGGCTCGCCGTGTTCTCACTGTTTCGTGCGTCATACTCAGCCCGGCGCGATGCCGAAGCTCACCTGGAAGATCGCGAAGTCGCTGCGGTCAACGTCACCGTCGGAATCCAAGTCGACCAGCGTGCATTCGGCCGGAAGCGGCGTATCCCCGATAGGATCCGACGCGATCGAACACGCATGGAATCGCGAAAAATCCTCCAGGTCGACGTCGTGGTCACAATCGGTGTCGCCGCTCTGTTGAGCTTCGGCCACTACAACACTCTGCGCGGGGCTCAATGCCACCTGCGGGTCGCCGTTGAGCGGTCCTTGTCCGTCGGCCAACGAAAACCCGATGTCGCCATGCCCCAGGGTGAACGTCGCGGTACCGGTGCCGGTCGCCGACATTCCCACCCGACCCAGAAGAGCCCACACCGGCGCGACGCCGACCCCTGCGACCGTCGTCGCCCCGCCGAAGTCGTTGATCAAACCGGCCGCGTTGTCGATCGTGCCCGTGGCGGCATTCGGGAAGGTGCCTCCGTGGTCGATCGTGTCAGCCGTTGCAACGGCGTTGCCGTAAGCCAGGTCGATCGATCCTCCGGTGATCCCGGCAACGCCTCCATCAACCTGCGAAACCCAGATTTCGACATAGAATCGACCGCCAAGACACGTGCTCGTGATTCCCTCCGGCGGCGCTCCCTGCTCCGGCGATGTCGGCGTATGCACCGCACGCAGCGCCACACCGACGACCGGCCCGGCGTTTTCGACGGTGAGCGTGAAGCTCGAACCCGCGGCGGGCGTCTCGGAGAACGGCGAGTCATCAAACACGAACTCTCCGGGAACGACGTCGATGATCACCGTCGCCGGGGTCGGAAAGTCCGCGGGGACTTGCAGCGTCAGCGTCGCCAGCGTGCCGTTGCCCACGCCGCCCGAACTTGCGAAGTTGTCGAAATGCACATCGACCGCCGAGCCCGCGCCGCCGAAAAGACCGTCGACGATGACGGCCGGAAGCGACGCCAAGTGCGGATCACTCAGATCATCACCCGACCCGGACAGAAAGGGCAGCGTCCAAACGTAACTCTCGTACACCAGACCCGGCGCGCTGAAACGGACCTCGAAACCGGAAGAGACGGCCAACTCCCCTGCGAGACCGGAAAGGTCGATGTTCAGGTCAATCGTCTGGCCCGGGCTGACCGACAGCGTGTCGCCGCCGGCGCTTCTCGCCGCGAGAATCGGTGCGGCCGAGAGATCGCCGCAGCAGAACAGCATCCATGCCGCCGCGAGCAACACGCACCAGCCCCGCGTGCCGGGAAGTGGGTTGATGAAATAGGGTCGAAATCTCATGTGACGTTCCATCCTGTTCTCTGATCGTCGGCGACTACGGATCGACAATCGCGCGGGCGTCGCTGCCCGCGTCCCTGAAAAAGCGTGCGGCTCCGAGGTCCGCATTGGTGACGGCGCCGCTGCCGTTCACGTCGGCGCGAACTTGGGGCTCCTGTGCCGCGTCGATCGGGTTCGCGGGGAGATCACGGAAGAACCGGGCAAAGCCCAAGTCAGCGTTGGTGACGTGGCGCGACTGATTCGCGTCACCCCGAACCACGCTGAAGATCCGGTCCGCGTCACCGGCCAACGCGAGCCCCGAGGCGCCGGTGATGTTGGCGAGCGAAATCCTGTAGCGGGCGACATCGGGCAACGCGGGAGCAAAAGTGATCACGATCTCCTGGTTGCCGGGTCCCGCCGCGGCGCCGATGGACACGCTGGCAAGATCCACGGGGGTGTTTGCCGCGTCGTTTCCGACAACCGTGACGTTCGCTGCGACAGCGGTCGCCGGATTGATCGAAGAGGTGAAGGAGACGACAACGCGGTTCGCGGAGAGGCGCGGTTCGGCGAAACTGCCGTCGTCGGGTATCGGCAGGCACGCTTCGCCGACGGCGGCGCCGTGATCACCGCACGACCGCCACTGCGTGATGGACGGCGGCGCCGACGCGGGGTTCAGGCTGAAGACCTCGATGATGTCGGCTTGACCGGCGTTGCCGCCGGCGTCGACGAGTATGACTGACTCGAGCGAGACAACGCCGAGCACGTCGTGGAGATTGTCGAGGTCGAGGAAGATCAGGTTGGCGACGTTGTTACCCGGGGGTACGAACAAGCCGTCGATGTCCGCACCCTCCAGACCACCGGAGAGACTCAGGAAGACAAAATCGCCGGTGCGCACGGGGGGATTGGGACCGGGTTCGACGTCGCGAACCTCGACGATGATTCCAAAGTCGTCGGTCGCGCCGCTTTCGATGTCCGGCAGCGCCGGAGTGCTTGCCTGGCGCACGTTGGTGTCGACGATGACCATTTCAAACGTGCGCGTGGTCGTGGCGTTGCCCAACCCGCTTCGTGCGTTGTCGATGCGTCCCACCGAGTCCCCGAAGTGAATCAGTTCGGACGGGCTGAACGTGCCGCCGAACGTGACCGTGCCCGTGCCCGGCGTCATGAGTCGGACGGCCCGGACCCCGTTGAAGGTGGCCTCGCATGGTGTGAAGTCGGTACAGTTCTGCGCGAGCACGCTACACACCAACCCGTTGCCCGCGCAGGTTCCCGCGTCGGTTACGGAGATGTTGTCGGTATACGTACCGTGTACGGTCTGCTCGGCCGCGTTCGATACCAGTGCAAGCAGGTCGTCGGGCGTCCCCATCAGCCCGTCCGGACCGGGCAAGTTGAGAAAATTCTCCGGCACATCGGGGTAGTCTGTGATGAGTTGCGGCGGATTACAGTTGTTGCCGAACACGTCGCAGTTGCAACCCGCGTGGATGCAACCCCCGTCGGTCAGGTCGAATGTCGGATCGATCAGTACCGGACCGTTTCCCATCGAGTCCTGAGCCAGACCGCCGAGATGGGCGGTGAGGAAAACGCCCAGGTCGGTAGTCAGCAACTCGTTTGCGTCTGCCGAGGCCGGTATGGCTTGCACGGCCGCAAAGACAGTCGCCTGGAACGGCAGCCCACCCGCGTCCAGACCGGTGGTCGGGTTCACGATGTGCGCGGTAACCGTCCGAAACTGCGGCGTCGGGTCGACTGTGGGATCGGGCGGCGGAAACGTGTTCGTCGCCGCAACCGAGACCGTCGCGGTGGCGGTGGCGCCGTCGAAGGCCGACGGCCCGGGCGTCACCGCAACAGCGGGAAAACCAAACGCCTGACCGGCAACGTTGACCGCGCCCGAACCGGGACCGAATGTCGCAACGGCGGCGTTGCTGGACGGACCCAAGGAGGTCAGGTTCATGTCGATGCCGAAGTTTCCGCCCACGTTCGCGGACAGCAGTCCCGGAAAAGCGACGGTATCCGTCAGCACGTCGAGCACCAACTCGGCATCAGCGGCGACACTCATCCGCGGGGGCGACGTTGTCGATTGCGCGTTTCCGGGGTCGGGGAAGAAAGGTCCATTGTTACGCACGTGGCGGTAGGCAAAGCTCGCGTCAACGATCGGATCGTCGTCCACAACTGAGGTGTTTTCCGTTGTCTTGGGCACGTCGACGTACACGCGCGCGTAACCGTTGGCAACGCCCGCGTTCGGGGCCGCCTTCGTTTCCTCCGGAACCTGCGGAATCAGAAGGCTGTATGCGCCCCCCAACGGGAGCACCGTTTCCAGATCGATATTGTCGCCGGTGGGCGCGTCATACGGTTGGCGATCGATCCGAAACAGTGGATCGTCGTTGGAGGCGACGCCGTCCAGAAACGCACTGGGAGCGAGAATGTTCCCGCCCGGCAGAACCGGACTCGGGTGGCGCAATTGCGGGTCCGCACCGAGAACGCAATCGAGGGCGTGTTGATCGTCGCACAGCTCGGCGTAGCCGGGCAGGTTGCGATTGACGAGGAGGTAGGCACTGGAACCGTTCTGAATGACGCCGCTGACGGCCTCGTTCGGCATGTCGATGAGTGATTCACCGGTGATCGGCAAGTGCGTAGCAACGCCGCCGAACTGCAGCCCGTTGATGGCGATGAACGTGAATTCCGTCGGTGGGCTCGTGAGCCCGCCGCGAATCAGCGCTGTCTCCGGTAACGCGAACCCGGTCGGCGGATTGCCGACGTAGTCCACCCACCCGAGTACCACAACGCCGCTCGGCGGTCGCGGCAGTGCGGTCGTCCCATTGTTCGGGTCCAGATCGAACGCCGGCAGATCAAAGCGGTAGTTCACCAAGCTGATGCCCGAACTCGATGAGTCGCCTTCGATCTCGTAAAACGTGAGCTGCATCGAGTCCTTGAAAGGCAGCAACGTCGTGTTCAACGCAGAAGCCGGGGGCAGATAGATCTCGATAAACCCTTGGTGCAGATTGGCAGGATCCCGCCCCACCGGACCGTCCGCGATACCCGGCGGATCGGAAAAGACTTCCGTAATGATGGGGTGATCGGGCTCCAGTGCTCGAGCACCGGCGCACCAGACCATCGATCCGAGCAACGCGACGGCAGCCGTCCGAATAGACAAGCATCCTGTGTTCATGGCATCCCTCGTGCGAGTCGCACCACACCGGTGTCGTTGACGCAACTCAGACGTCTACGTACTTCCGAAAAACAATACCCGCGGTCACAGCGCACTCGCTCGCTTGGAAGAACGCGCCACCGTGACACACTACCGGACGGCGATGCCGGCAACGCCGATCGGCCGGCGAGCTCGGTGCCCGGTCGAATTAGGAGAGAAACACTCACCCCTCGAGGTCCGCGAATCGCAGCGATTCAGCGTCGCCTCACATTTCCGCCGCAGCCGTGCGCGGCGGCGTCTCTCATGCCGCGACGACGCCTTCAGTCGGGAGCCCGCCGCGAGATTTCTCTCGGTTTGCGACCCTCTTCGCATCACGTCCAAGCGGACCGCTCGGCGCGACAACGGCATCCGGTGCGTAAGACGATGCGAGAAACGCATTTACAGCGAATAATCGCCCCGGCCGGAACCCTACCTCCTCGTAAACCACAGCACGGCGAGTGCCACTCGTGCGCGCACCCGTCCGCGACAGGGACTGCAGCGTACGAAGAATGCCCGCGAGCGCGCGAAAGATTAGTTGTTTGTAATACGCGTTGCGATGGAATCGTTCACTGCGACCGCTGCAATGAACAACCGAGCAACGCGTCCATCACCGGCCGACCGGAACATTACCGGGCGGCGGGCGGCAAGCGACTGCGATTCATCGGGACACTTGAATTCCTTTCGCCCACTGCGATCCGGATTTTGTGCGACGTGGGAGTGAGGCATCTCGGCCGGATATCAGCGCTCCGTGACGGTGAGGGAGCGGTTGGCTTGGAAAAGCACTGACCTTCCTGGAAGCGGCATTCCGTGGAATCGGACGCCGGCTGGCGCACATGGCTGCGGAAGTCGTCGCGAAAAGCGTGGCGACGCGCCTCAGTCGGTCAGCGCGGACAGCCGCGGTTCGGAGCTACATGCTCCGACCGCCTGTGACGCTCACGCTTCGGATGGGTTCTGATGTAGGATCGTGTCGATGGTGGTCAGGCGTGAGCGCCGTCGCTGTCGACCGGGATGAACCGCCACCGGGCGACCAGCACGGCAGACGTTCCGAGCGCGATGTAGGTAACGGGGAGCACCCTTAGGAAACTGCTCGCCGGAACCGAGGGGAGATGACCCGGTGCCGGGTCGATCGACATCACCCAGGCAAAGCCGTAGGCGGTCACGCAAACGACGGGTACGGCACACCACGACCAAAGGGTTGAGCGCACGGGAAAGCTCGCCTGCGCACGCTTCACGGCGAAGTAGAATCCAACCCACACCGCGAAGCAAGCCTGTCCGTGTCGGATGGCGCGATCCACCGCCCCCGCCGAGAGGACGTTGGTGATCACCAGCGCTATCAGCACGGCGACCGCGATGTGTTTCAGCCTGGTGTGCCTGGTTTCGGAACACCGGTCGCTGCCCGATTCGATGAGCAGGAATCGCCCCAGGATCGGCAACGCCGGTGCCGCCATACGCGCGAGCGTATCCGCGGCCGGTTGATCCTGCGGAGACGCACCCGCGTCCGAGACCTGCTCGCGCGGCGCGATCCAACGAACGACAAACGCCGCGACACACATGGCGACGGCCATCGCAGCGCACCAGAAAACCCCCTCGGCGATGAGCTTGACGCACAGCATCGGGCCGCCGTGACCTTCGATGAGGAGGTAGGTCATGTTATCGCCGCGAATGGAGACGAGTGTCAGCGCGATTCCGACGGCGAAGGCGCCGACATCGGGATACCGCCGTCCGGCCAACACGGTGGCGACTGCGGATGTGACGGCCACGAGCGCCAGCACTTCGATCATCATGGTGAGCGGTTGACTGTGTGTGAGTAGACTCACCGGACCGCGGGGATCCCACGATCGCATCGCGGTCCAGCCGACGGTCAGAAACACCGCGGCCGCGAGAACCCAGGCTGCGTGAAGGAGAAGACGGTCCTGGAGTGTCTGCGGTCTTTCGGTCATGAGAGCGTGAGACATCGGCATTGTGCAGCGTCCATCAAAGCAACTCGAACCGGCGAAGTGCCTCGTCGACGGCTTGCCGCTGCTCCGCCGCCATCGGACAGAGCGGCAACCGAAACTCCTCAGCGAGCAGCCCCTTCATGGCCATGGCCGTCTTGAGGGGCAGAGGGTTGGGTCCGAGTGCTCCGATGGTGTCGGCAAGGCCGCTGACCTTCTGGTTGTGGGCTCGAGCGCGGTTCATGTCGTTCGCGGCGGCTGCGTCGACGAGTTGTTTCATCCATTCGGGTGTCAGGTTCGCGATGACGCTGATGACACCGACGGCGCCAAGTGCCATCATGGGCAGAGTGAGGCTGTCGTCGCCGCACAATACGTCGATGCCGATCCTGTGGACGAGATCGGCGACGCGGTCCACGCCGCCGCTGGCGTCCTTGATGGCCGCTATGTTGTCGTGCTTGTCGCGCAACCGGTCGACGGTGTCGTTGGCGAGGTCGACGCTGCACCGAGCCGGTACGTTGTAGAGCACGATGGGCAGGCTTGCGGAGATCGCAACCTCGCTGAAGTGGCGGAACATCCCTTCCTGTGTCGGCCTGTTGTAGTAGGGCGTCACGACGAGGGCGCCGTCGGCACCGAGTTCCTCGGCGTGTCGGGTCAGGCGGACGGCCTCGGCGGTGCTGTTCGAGCCCGTGCCGGCGAGAACCTTGCACTTTCCGGATGCTTTGCGGATGACGGTCGCAATCACCCGGTCGTGTTCCTCGTGGGACAGTGTGGCCGACTCGCCGGTGCTACCACAAGGAACGACACCGTCGACGCCGGCGTCGATCTGGCGCTGGACGAGGGTATCCAGTGTCTCCCAGTCTACGGCTTGGTCACGGACGGGCGTAACCAGCGCCGTGTACGTACCTCGGAAGGGCGATTCCGTCTCATGCCCGTTCGTCACGGTCAGGACCCTCCCGGAGCCAGTGTCATGTCCAGCGCGAGATTGACGGTGCGCGGCGTGCGCATGATGACTTTCGCGACTCCCTCATAGTACTGCTGAATTGCAAGCAGATGCGTCTTGTAGGATTCGACGAGTTCGGGCTCGATGTCGGGGTTGTCGATGTACTGCTGGCGAAACGTCTTGATCTTGAAGGCGTAGTTGTTCTTGGTTTCGATCTTGTCCACGAAGTCGGTGAACGCCTTGGTCCTGGTCAGCGGCGTTTGGGTGGCGAGGTTGATGCCGGATTGCAGGTTCTTTGTCGAGACGGTCATGGGCTTGCGCCGTGTTCCGCGCTCGGTCATCGCGATGGTCCCGTTGGGGATGTTGTCGATGGTGAGGATCATGCGGCAGTACTCTGCGCAGGCGAGTTCCTCGCGAAAGGCCGCACCGCGCTTGCCGGTGTGGAACGGCATGGGGAAGTCCTGCAGATTGAGGCTCTTGGTGTACTTGCCGGTTCTGATGAGTTCCGCCGAGCCGTGGGTGGTGGTCGCAACGCCACGCTCCCAATCCACGTCGACTCGGACATCGAGGGGCTCGAAGTTCCACGCATCGAAAATCAGCTTGGCGGCAATCGCGCTGGAGCGGCCCGCGGGGTAGAGACCGTCCTTGTCGGTGAGGTCGGCACCCTTTCCTTGTTTGTGCACTGCAGCGGTAGGCCCGTACCAATCGAGAAGGGTGGCGCCGCGTTTACGGGCGGTCTGCGCGATGGTCTCGGCGACCTTCATGATCGTCACGTCATACTCGGCGATCTTGAGGATGTTCTTCTTGGCGATCGTGGGGCACGGCGGCGTAAGGACGAACACGTCCGCACCGAGACTCTTGCAACGATCGATGAGGGTTTCGTATTCGCTGGCGATTTTGGCAACCCGTTCGTCGCTGTGCTTCTTCATTTCACCGTCCCCGAGCCCCCAGCAGAGCACGATGACCGTGGGTTTCAGCGGGGCGACGCGATCTCCAAACTCGGCGTTGGCGACCTCGATCTTGTCGTGCCCACGTGTCCCGACGTGCCAGAAGCGGGCGGTCGAGTTCGGGTACCGGATGCGGACGAAGCTCTCGACCATGTACCCGAATTGTGCGGGCTCGGCGGTCTTGTCGCCGAAGAACACGACCCGGTCGCCGTTGCCGATACCGATCGGATCGCCTCCTGCCGTCGCAGTACCTGTGACACAGAACAGCAACGCCATGCCTCTTAGAATCGTTCTCATACCGACATCTCCGATGGAGCGTGGCGCTCCAACAACTGCTTCATGGAACGGACCGCCTCGCGGATACCGACGAACATCGCCCGCGAAACAATCGAGTGGCCTATGTTGAATTCGATGAAACCGGGAACCGCCGCCACCTGCGCGACGTTTCGGTACGTCAGCCCGTGACCGCCGTGGACTTCGAGCCCGGCGCGCGTGCCGGTCTCGACCGCCCGCGACAGGGTCGACAGTGCGGATTCAACCTCCGCGGCTGACTTCGCGTGCGCGTATCCGCCGGTCCAGAGTTCGACAGCATCGAACCCGGCAGCCGCCGACGCTTCGATCTGATCGGGAACCGGCTCGATGAAGGCGCTGACTATCACGCCGACGTCGTGGAGCCGGGCGATGACCTCTGTGATGCGCTCGCGGTGTTCACGCACGTCGAGCCCGCCTTCGGTTGTGAGTTCTTCGCGCCGCTCCGGGACAAGCGTGGCTTGGGTCGGCGTCAGTTCGCAGGCGATGCCGACGATCTCCGGTGCGATGGACATCTCCATATTGAGCTTGACGCCGACGGTCTGGCGGAGAAGCCTGGCGTCACGGTCGTTGACGTGCCTTCGGTCCTCGCGCAGGTGGAAGGTGATGCCGTCGGCTCCGCCCAACTCGGCCTCGGCGGCCGCCCAGACCGGGTCCGGCTCGTCGGTCGCCCGTGCCTGGCGCACGGTGGCCACGAGATCGATGTTTACACCCAATAGCGCCAACCGGGGACTCCTATACGCGCCGGACTCTCACCGTGGCGCATTATAGACGCGGAGGCAGGGGTGTAAACGTGACGCAAACGGCCCGTCAGGCGTCGGGCTCGATCGAAGTCATGAGATCGTACGTTCGGAACTGCTCCTGGTAGAGCTCGGCGCGTTCCTTGTGCGTCACCAGGAGCAGGGCCACGCCGGAATGGTGCGCCTCGATCATCCGCTCGACGGCCTCCTCGACGGTGAGCGGCGTAAGCTCGAAGACCTTTTCGACGACAAAGAGCATGTCATTGACGTCGTCGTTGTGCAGAAGCAGCTTGAACGGCGGGAGTCTCCGAGAGACGGGTCGAGCCTTGGGGCGCGCGACGGCTGCGACCGCCTCGTCGCCGCCGTCGGACGCTTGGTTTTCATCGTGTCGATCAGACATTGCACCCATCTCCACCCATCAGGGTAACGCGCGCCATGCGGCGGCGCCAAGACAATTCCTGCTGCCGAGGCCGTGGCGCTCAGGGCGTGCCGTCGCGGGCGGGGCGCCTCCTGTTGATCGTAACGGCTTTGAGGGCGGTGTGCTTGCGGCCGGTGGCTCGGTCGAGAAACGTCAAGTGGACGTCGACTTCCTGTCCCGGTCTCAGCTTCGCGTTGGGGGTGAACGGGACATCGATCTTGTAGTAGTCGGTCCAGAACTGACCGTGCCATGCCTTGCGAATCTGCTCAGGATCGCTGTCGACTCTGAGACCGAGCAGCGTGGGGCGGTCGGCGTTGTCGTTGTCCAGCAGCTTGATCCTGATCGCGCCGCCGCGTTTGAGCGCGTCGCCGTCGCGATCGATCGGGCGAAAGTAGACCGAGACGGCGTCGTCGCCGGGGGCACCGTCGGTGTTCGTTCCGCTGGTGATGTCGAGGATCTCTATCTCGTTAATCTGGAACATCGGCTCCGGCGGAGCCAGCCCATCGGTGCGAAGGTTCTGAAGTTGGGATTCGAGCGCGGCGATCTCGCCGTCACGGCCGGTGATCTGCTCTTCGAGTTCGATCTTCTCCACCTTGAGCCGGTTGATCTGCTTGGTGAGATCCTGGAACCGTTCGCCGTCGGTGGGACCGCAACCGGGCAGCAGGGCGGCCATCGCGGCGAGCGCGCATCCCAGCGCGGCAATGCATACCGGCAGTCGATCAGGTGGTGTCATCGTCCCAGGGCTATACCGTGTGGCGCGTGTCGACGCAAGCGCGAACTGCCAGGCGCCTCTCCGATGAATCAACCCTCGGCCCGCACATCAGCCCCAGAACCAACCCGCGATGCCCCCAACCGGCGTGGACAAAGTAGGATTCTCCCTTTCCAGCATTCAAAACTCGCTGCGGTGGAAACGCGTGGCGCACCGCCGTGCAAGCTGCTATAATCCAGCACGTGCCCACCGCAGTCGTCGCGGGGGTGGATTTCGTGGTCATGTGGAACGTGAGACATCTTGCGAATCCCAACAAGGTTCTTCATCTGAATGCCGTGTGCGCAGAGCATGGCTATATCTGCCCGCGAATCCTCCGGCCAGACGATATGACGGATATGGAACGGTGACGAATCCTACAACGACAAACGGCGGTCCCGGCGAATGGGTGGTTGACGAAGTGCGGGCCATCCGGGCGACAATCGACGCCGAAGCGGGGCACGACATTCGCAAGATCGCAGAGCAGGCGCGGCAGGCAAGCGAAGCCGTCCGCCGAAAGTACGGGATGAACGTCGCAGAGATTCCCAAGACCAAAACCGCGAGTTGATCCGGGTGTTGCCATCGCTCTCGATCCGCCACAAGCACCGACCGGCCTCCTCGCGGCGCCAAAAGGTGGCGCTGCGTGAGTCGGGACCGTCGTGCGTGCCAACTTGCGGGACGGCGGCGGGAATATGCTCAGATCGGCGGACTACTAAGGAGCCAGCTTAAGTAGCTGCTTCTTAAGATCGCGTTTAAAGAGCTCCATTTCTTGAGCTTCGGCCCGCCATTGGCTCTTGAAGCTGCTCCTGGAAGTGGCTTTCCGGACCGTGGTGGTCATTCGCTCGGAAACCCGAATCCACCGCCTCATCGATGACGCCCATGCATCAGGGTTATCAAAGAGGAAGGTTGGTGTTCGGTCTTCCCACTGACGATACTTGTTCTTCAGCAAGTTGAGTGGGCGGTTAGCACTTGAGAGGTTCCTGGGTGGTTGATACGCTTCTGCCAGTGACTCCATATAATGCATGTATACCTGATCGTACAACTCGGGCGAAATGTTCGTGTCCTTCCGGGGAGCGTGCACAGCCGTTTTTTTCGAGGGCGGGCGATTCGGCTTGGGATCAGCGGCGATTAGGCGCGGGCGGCATCCGTAGTCGTGGCGGGGAGCTCGAGTATTTCTCGGTAGTTCCACGGCATCCA
>JAJDDR010000547.1 GCA_029260255.1 Phycisphaerae bacterium | reverse complement strand
CCTCAGCGGATTCTCCGAGGTCGCGTGCGGCCGGGTCCTGCCGACCAAGCCCGCGAAGGGCACCCTGCTGCTGGACCTGAAGGGCGTGGAGTACCGCGCTCTACTGCGCGTGCCCAGCCTGACGCCGGACGCCATGGACTTCGTGCTGCGTCGATCAGACGCGGCGGGCTTCCGCTGGCAGAGCGAGTTGATCGTCGCCCTCCACGACCGGGTCATGGGCGGCGACTTTGGCGAGGGTGCCGGATCGTACAGGCGAGAGCAGGTGTACGTAGGCTCGGCCGAACGTGGGCTGATCTACACGCCGCCGGACGCCTCACTCGTGCCCTCGCTCGTCGATGGCCTAACCGACTGGCTAGGCCACGCCAAGGCCGAGGGCATCCCCGCTGCGCTGCAGGGCGCCTTGACTCATGTGCGCCTTGCCGGTATCCACCCCTTCGCCGACGGCAATGGTCGCGTGGCCCGGATCCTGGCATCGCTTGTCATGCTCCGCGGCGGCTACCGGCTTCCGGAGTTCACCAGCCTCGAAGCGTGGTGGGGCGCGCACCAGGCCCTCTACTATCGTGCCTTCGAATGCCTTGGCACGTCGTGGGATCCGGATGCGGATGTGACCTCTTTCATCACGACCCACCTCAAGGCACAGATCGCGCAGATCGAAGCGCTATCGCTCCGCCACGACACCGAGCGGGCCATATGGACCGTGTTGGAGGACATCGTCCTCGAAGATCTCGACAGCCCGCCACGCATGGCCAACGCGCTCTTCGACACCTTCTTCGGACGAAGCGTCACCAACCGCTACTATCGCGGCCTCGTCGACGTCGGCGCGGCCACCGCGGCCAGCGACCTACGTCGCCTGAGCGCGTCCGGGCTGCTCCGCAGCGAAGGCGCGGGCCGAGGGACACGCTACCGGGGAACCGCCGAGCTGATGAGGGCGGTGGCACATGCTGCCGGCGTGGATACGCCCGATCCGCGCGCTCCGCTCGATGGGCAGCGCTCATCGTTGGTGGCAGGGTTGGCGGTGCGGATTCACGGAGGGCGGCGAGATTGAGCCTTCGGGGGTGGCACCCCCGGGAACACGCCGGGAGGCGTCGTTCCTCGGATGTACGCCTCGACCGTGCCGGCGGACATCGGGGCCGATTCGTCGCCGAAGGCATAGCGCGGGTCGGATGACTACAGTCCCCTCCTATCGCCTCCGATGAGTTCATAGCGCGCGATGAGGCCCTCGGGCTCGCAGACGGGCCGGCACACGCTGGCACTGTCGGCGTCCAAGATGGCCTGGATCTCCGCGGCGGTGAGCGCACGCGCGTACAGCTGCACCTCGTCGATGCCACCCCGTCGATGCCACCCCGGAAGCGGTGGCCGGAGATGGCGCGGGAGGAAGATCGTGTTGGAGGGGTGGCAGGGGCGGCCGGCGGGACTCCGAAGCACACTCTTGCTGGGTCGCGCGAAGTCAGCGGCTGTCTCGATGCTGACGAGGCGCTTAACCGATGCTGACGAGCCCCACGTCAGGGTAGGAATAGCTGCTCGTTAGGTTCGTTGTAGAGGCAGGGCCCTTGAGCTCGGTTGCCGACGGCCAGCCTGGTGTCATGAGCCCACGCGTAACAACGGCCGAATTCGAGCAGTGATTCCGACCGAATCCGGGCACCTGTTCCGACGGAATTCGGGGACTTCGAGCAACCTGTCATGACCCAGCGTCGCTTCGCTCCGACGGTTGCCCGGACTCCTCGGAATGGGTGCCCGCGGTCGTCGGGATACGCAGAGTCACTGATCAGTACTCCCATCGCCGTCCGTTCGAGGAACAGGGCTTCCAGCACCGATAATCGAAATGCCCTGGGCTACGGCTTTCCCATACTTGGCGACAATCGCGCTGTGGATTGCAACCAGTTCATCTCTCTTGTCCGCCAGGGGAACAACAGCTCCGGGCGCCATCAGCGGCCAGATTTCCTCACCCCGAATGAGGTGGATACCTTCTCTGAGAAGGACGAGTCGATCACCCGGCTGTATATCATCTAGCGCGTCACCGACATCTTTGCCGGTCCATTGCATGATCAGATATCGTCCGGGCCGCGAGTTCTCGATGTAGAGAGACTCGCTAACAACACCGGCCACTTCAACCGCCGCCAACCACTCGCCGTTGGTAGCCAACGACGCTGTAAGCGGCAGCGTCACTGGCTCAGCGTAGAATGAAGGTCCAAAGACCTCGACGTCCACCAGCGGACCGATCGATACATCTTGAATGCTACTCAAGCCAGGAAACGAAATCTGATCCGAAGCCGCTTCCTCGAAGAACTCGGATTTCATCGCTGCAATGTCGCTCGCTCCAGGCGGCGGTTGATTTCTACGAAACGCCTGCGCAGACATTGAAAGCCCCCCCAGCGGCGATCACCGCAGTTAAGGCACCGACGTTGCATTCACCGAGCCTTGGTCCACTGGCACCTTAACACTTTGCCCCCAATTGTCGCAAGACACAATCGCCGGCCCTCGTCATGAGAGTCGGCGATCATCATTCTTGGCGGAAGTCCGCGCCTGCTATTGGAGAGCATTCTATCGGAGGCGTCATCTATCCTGACACAGGGGGTCACGAAGGATGCGGTAGAAGGTCGATTCCGATGCCAGGTATTCGCCGGCGTCGGCGAGCGTCGGCACGATCTGGGTGGGAGGAAGATCGGCGTTCTCGGGACGATTGCAGATCTCCAAGACTGCTTCGCGTTCTGCGAGGCTCAGGGCATGCTCGGATCGTGGGCGCGTAGCATCTGGACGGCCATCTGACCCCACATCTCCGCCGCGCGTCCACCGCTGATATGTTCGAGCTCAGATGCCCAGGATGCTGCAGGCTTTCTCGAGGCGAGCGCCCGAAGCACGCGCCTCGTCGATCAGCTCTACGGCCTTCCGGCGAACTGGGGCGCTGATCATTCGTCCTCGTCCTCTCCCCAGATCGCACGGGCTTTTTTTGACAACGTCAGCAACGCAGCGGTCTCCGCCAGCGCCTTCTCCTTGCGTCGCAGTTCGCGCTTGAGCTCCTTGATCTGCCTACCTTGCTCGCGGTCCTGCTTGGCGAGATCCTTCCGGCGATCATCGGCCCAATCATTCGCCTGCTCGCATGCCAGTCGCCACGCCGCCAACTGCTGCGGATACAGACCTCGCTTCCGGCAGTACTCGCTGCGCTCCGACTCGTTCATAGCCGCCGTCTCCATCACCGCGGCGAACTTGTCTCGCGCGCTCCAGCCCTCGGCGTCCGTCCCCGCATCCGGATACAGTTCACCGCGCTCTCGCGCCTGCCTACGCCACGTGTAGAGTGTCGCCTCGGAGATCCCCTCCTCGGCCGCCACCTCGCGGACGGTCCGATCGTTGGGCGGGCACAGCTTGGCCAGCACCGTCTGCTTGCGTTCGGTTGGATACATCGCTCGGTCCTCCTGGCTGCCCCCTCTTGGAGTCCAGTTTAACCGATGCGACAACTACCCTGACACAGGGGGGATCCCGTCGGCCAGGTGGACCTCAACCCGATCTCAGATCGCCGCCGGGACGAGCAAGCTGCGTAGTGGTTCGAGGCGACAACTATCTTGACAACCACCGCAAACATGGGAAAGGCCGTCAAGTTGCAGATTTCGGACAGCACAATCGGCCTCCTCAATACTGGGGAGATTAGCCATGTTGAGACGTTGACAGTGAATGTGTCGACTCTGGAAGAAACTGGACACCCAGAGGTCGCCGAGGCGCTGGTTCGCATCAGCGAGGCAGTAGCGGAGTCAGAGGAGCTATCACAGAATCAGCGACAAGAAGCACTAGAACAGCTAGCAGAACTCAGTCGGCAAGCTACATTGGCTCCGGAAGAACGGTCTGCCACCGGTGTGTTGCGAGCACTAAGTGTAGGTATCGCCACAACTTTAGGCGCAGCTGGCGGGTTGGCAGAAGTTTGGAGCACTTGGGGGACTGCCATCGAAGCCTTCTTCGGTCTGTGAGAGCGGAGCGGCTGCTGCCGCACCAGCCGCATCCATTCTGAACAAGTGCACAATAGAGCCCGAAGGTTCACCTCATTCGACACTTGTAGAAACGACTCTCCAGCACTTCGCAGATCCTTTCGTGATCAGATGCTATCTCATCAAGATGCCGAACGTCGAGTGAGATTATGATGATCCCCCCCAGCAGCATCGCCTTCTCCATCTCCATTTTCGCATCTCTAGTGAAGCGATTCGTCGTTACAATGAGCCCTGAACCGAGCCTCTTGTTCTCGAGTTTCCCACGGAAGTCTCGGATAGTCTTCGCATCTACTGGCCCAGATAAGTTCTTACACTCTACGATAAACGGATTCCCAACATCGCGCCAGAAGCCGGAGCCTTGGTTCTTGATGACAATATCGACTTCCTCGGTACCAGTTCGCAAATTCCTCGAAAA
Organism: Phycisphaerae bacterium; assembly: GCA_029260255.1. Classification (GTDB taxonomy): domain Bacteria; phylum Planctomycetota; class Phycisphaerae; order UBA1845; family UBA1845; genus OFTM285. The sequence continues at coordinate 3,623 of JAJDDR010000547.1, read as the reverse complement.
CGTCGCAAGGCCGGGCACACACGTAAGGAAGTACTCAGTCAGATCCTCCAGCGCCTTACCCTTCTCGTGGTTAGAAGCGCTGACGTCGCGTGCCTTCCGATACAGATCCTTGTACTGACCAGGATCAACCCTCATACCACCAACATCCGCCGACGCCTGCTTCAGCGCTTCGGTTGCCAGGTCTCCTGCCACATGCTGGGCGATCAAGCCATCCTCCATCCCGGCAACTGATAACCCGAGGGCTGCCACCCACTTTCCGGGCCCAGAGAGTCGACGGACAAGTGTCGATATCGTACTGGCCCAATGATCGGGCCTTGGTGACAACGCCACCAGGAGGTTTGCTAGCTCCATCGCACGCTTCGGATCAGCGCTCTCCAGAGTCTCGAGAACGGATTCCTGGAAGCCCATACCTGCTGACGAATTGAACAGTCGTGTTACTAGGGGCGAGAATATGTCGCGCCCTTCCAGCGGCGCATGAGAAACCCAGTGATGCAACAGACTCTCAGTAACCGCGGTGAGATCGACGTCTGAAGCGCCATCTGCGACAAGACGACAGAGGGCTGACAGCTTCTCGGGGGGAATACCTCCGGTCCTAGCTACCACGAAGGAGTTCCTCCACGATGTCTCTCGCAAGATCTCCTCTGCCATGAGCCCTCATCAAGCCAAGCGCCAAGCGGACAGGCTCCTCCAAGTAAGGGTCAAAGAAGTGGTCGCGGGCAAACCTCATGGCGTCAGAATCAGGCATACTAGCTATTGACCGTGCCGCGAAGTACTCCTGGAATACCAGGTGTGTGAACGCCAGTTGCATGGCGCTATCTGCCGAGATCAAGCAAGCCCACTCAATGAGGCTGTCGAGAAAGCTCGTTGGAGTCGGCGACGAGTAATCGCGAGGAGAGTCACTCACGACACGATAGGCCTCATCTAGGCGCATTGACTGCTGGCTACGCATGCTCATCTGCAAAGCTAGATCGGAGAGGACTTGTCGGGCCTGCTCGGCAGCGTCGGGCGCCACAAGCGCAGATGCGTTGCCCGCATTCTGCTCCCACTGACCAATCATGTAGTCGGCAGCAAAGCCGTACACACTAACTCTCCCGTCGGGTAGCCTCATGCCCGATCGGTGAAGAACAGTTATGATCGTAAGGAGCAGCGGATTCCGAGCCATTGATCGCAGTTCAGGGCTAGATTGCACTAATCTGTAGAAGTCCTCGGCCACAGACTCTGCCGGGACTGATGCAGCCAGCCTCTCGTGATACGCCTGCGACCACCTGACCGAGAACTGATGAATCTGTTCATCCGACCATGGCTCAATCGAGAACAACTGAAATCCGTGCAGCGAAGTGCTCGACGTTGGGCGCGATGTAACGATGATTCCAATGCTTGGATAGTCGCTGGCGGTCGACTCAATGGCTGCCATTATGTCTGACCGGGCGGGACCACTCGGCACCTCATCAAGGCCGTCGAGAAGCAGCAAGGCGCGGCCGGCTGTGAGGCTCTGGTGCACCAGAGAAGCGGATTGCTCACCAAACCGAGATCCAATGCGGCGCCTAATTATGTCAATGAACGCCGTGCTAGATGATGTAGGGCCGCGCGAATGTGCTACGTCTGCCAGGTTGATCGGAATCGGAAGTAGCTGCCGAACTTCGTGCCGTTCTGGCGAGGTCTCAGCTGTTCTGAGAGCAATGTAATCAAGCAGAGTGCTCTTGCCCGATCCAGGTGCCCCAGCAATTACAGCCCGCGGGCCTAATGAGAGCAGCCGATCGACAGATATCGTATCTCCTGTTGTCGCGATGGCGATGCCAGCATCGTCAAGACACCGCAGTCGGTGGTCAACGTACAGACGTGACAGGTCTGTGCTCAGACCTGCGTCAGTGTCGGCAATGCCCACTAGGTGTGTTGTCTGAGACACATCACGTACGCTCTGCCTGTAACTTGTCTCAAGGTCTTCGGATGAGGCCGACGGTCCACGCGTTAGCATGCGCAACTGCGGGCGGAACGCCTTGACTGATGGGTCAGCCATCACGCAGTCCAAGAGTGTGCGCAACCGTCCACGGAGCGCAGCTTTGTCGAGGACATCTGCCCAGAGACTATGAAGAGTTCTGTGCCAGTAGATCGCACCGGCGTCGATGCCACTCCGAATGACGAGGCGACGGACGACATCGAAATGCGCATCCCGATACGCATCGGCTAGCGTATTGTGGAGGAGGCTGGCATGAGGGTGAGACCAGGGGAAGGGCGCCGTATCGAGTATCGATTGCTCGTCGTGCGCAGTTGCCGTGCCCGTGTCGCCAACGACGAAGAGATCGTTGAGCTTCAAGCCGCTCACAACACTGTGCGCATGGATGACGTCGGGCCTCAATACCCCTTGAACCGTGCCTTGCGTGGCAATGAGAACCACTTGCGCGACGAGTTCGGCGACTTCGCGGGAGAGTGTCTCGGTGGCCGAGATGTTGTCTCCCGCGGCCCGGCCGATGGTGTCTCGAAGGGGCGCGTGTTCGCGCAGTGCCGCTTCGAAGGCAGCCGCGAAGACAATCAGCGCGTGGCCCAGATCGACAGAGATCGACTCTTCCGCGCCGATGGACGCCGACAGTAGAACCGCGAGCTTTTCATCGTCGATGTGCCCACTCGGGCTCAGCAGCCCGCGGCCAAGTTCAGCAACGACATCGGCATTGCCGAGGAATCGGGTGAGAACAAGCTGGCTCAGGTCCGGGCTGCCGTCGTGAATCGTGGCGACGAGGGCGGTCGTCGCCGCCTCTAGGCAGCCCGCAATGCGAAGAGCAGCTCATCCGACTCCTCAATAGCGCGGCGCGTGGCGCTAGGTGCGCCTCGAAGGGTATGCCGTGTAAGGAGCCCAACTTCAGCAGACACGACAACTGTCCCCGAAGATGCTGGCGGCCATCTTGTGAAGTCCAAGGTGCGAAGAGTCAGCTACTTCACCAGCGATAGACTGAGCCACGCCGACGTCTGCCACCTTGATCGTCTCGCCTTCGATCGATGCCACTGAGGCGCATGACTCAATACGGACGTGAGCGACGGCATGCGAAACACGAGCTCCATGTGCAAACATCTGGACAATGGCGGCACAGTGCCCTTCGTTGAGCGAGTGCGAGACGGCCACGTTAGCTAACCACTTCGAAGACAACTTCGGTAGCCGGGCCGCGATAGAACTTGATCTTGCGCCCCGCCACCTTGGCAGCCTGCTTGAGTCGGATCTTGAGCGTCTGGCGGGACACTCCCTCATCATTGACGACAAGGCGGCCACCCGTGCACTTACGAGCTGACGAGATGACGAAGAGGTATTCCGGGTGTGCACTGCCGGTACCGGATGCATGCTGTTCGACTTCCGCAGCCGAGAGCTTCTGAATCGCCATGAGGTGCGATCCTCCTGTGACCATTGGGGGGGAGACAAGTAGGTGCAGCCCCCAGACCGGGCTGAATCGGGGCCGCAGCCGATTCAGAATAGCACGATGCCGGCGTCGGATCTCGCACAGTGTTCTCGAAGAGTCAGCCAGTGGCAGAAGATATGCACGACCGGTTCGCCTCACCCAATTCGATACGCGCGGTATTGCAGAGGACCTAATGCCTGCCCCTGCCGGTCCCGTCACTTGTCGGCCCGCGAACGGAAG
>JAJDDR010000546.1 GCA_029260255.1 Phycisphaerae bacterium | reverse complement strand
GCCAACACCATCCTCTACCAGGAAAACGCCGGGCGTTTCGGGTTCCATATGAATCACACGGGGGCAAACGCGCAGTGCGCCACCGGTACGGACGGCATCTACTTCAGCGTTTCGTCCGATCAGTCCGTGATCAAGGGTTGGCACATGACGCCGTTCAACTTCGCTACCGCGTATGTGGATGGGCACGCCTCCGTTACAAAGATGAACGGGTACCTCGACCCCGCGCCGCAGATCTCCGGCCTGCCCGACTTCGCCTCATATCGATGCCACATCATCCGTGACGTGAACTGGCAGTTGGACACCCTCCCTGCACCTGCCGTCGACACTGCGGTGCAGAATATCGAGTACGCGACCGTCTCCCCGAATACAATCCGATAAGGGGTCGGGAGCAATCCTGCTGGTCGCGCTGGCGCACGGCGGCGCGGCGCGGCGCGTGCCGTGGGCGCTCCCTCCGGATGAACCTGCCAGCAGTCAGCACGATTGACGGTCGATGACACTCAAACTAGCGTGTGCCCGCGTACAATAGTCGAACCCCAAACGAGTCTCGCTACAATGATCCAGCACTTGGCCATCGTGGGCGCCACCGGCGTCGTTGGAAGAGAGTTCCTCAAGCTCATCGAGCAGCGGAACCTCCAAGCAGACCGTCTCTCGCTCCTCGCGTCGCCGCGCAGCACGGGCAGCACGCTCAGCGTCAACGGCAACGACATCATGGTCGAGGTCACCACGCCCGAGCGCCTCGCCGACGTCACCGTGGCCGTCTTCAGCGCCGGCGCCTCCGTGAGCCGCGAGTTCGCCCCCGTCGTGGTCCGCGCCGGCGGCGTCGTGGTCGACAACTCCTCCGCCTTCCGCATGGACGACGACACGCCGCTGGTCATCCCGGAGATCAACGCCGACGACATCGCCACCCACAACGGCATCATCGCCAACCCCAACTGCACGACCATCATGCTGCTGATGGCCGTCGCCCCCATCCACCGCGCCTTTCCCGTCAAGCGTATCGTCGTCAGCACCTACCAGGCAGCCAGCGGCGCCGGACTCGCCGCCATGGAGGAGCTGCACAGTCAGACGCGCGACTACCTCGACGGCAAGCCGCTCCGCGCCGAGGTCTTTCCCCACCCCATCGCCTTCAACCTCTTCGCCCACGACTCAAAGGTCGAACCGAACGGCTACAACGGTGAAGAGAACAAGGTCATCAACGAAACGCGTAAGATCCTGCACGCACCCGAAATGCCAGTCGCTGTCACTTGCGTACGCGTACCCGTCATGCGGGCTCACAGCGAGTCAATCAACCTCGAATTCCACGACCCCGTAACGCCCGAACAGATCCGCGCGTTGTTCGCATCCGCCCCCGGCACGAAGCTGGTCGACGACCGCGAGCGCTCGCACTTCCCCATGCCGATCGAAGCGGACGGAATCGACGACGTCTTAGTTGGTCGCATCCGCGCAGACGCCAGCCGCCCCGACGGCCGCGGCATCGAGCTCTTCGTCGCCGGCGACCAACTCCGCAAAGGCGCCGCCCTCAACGCCATCCAGATCGTCGAGTCCCTCGCCACAATCACCGCACCGGAACCCACCGCATGACCTCGATGTGCTTCCCCCTCCGCGCCCTCCGCGCCTTTCCCGCTAGGCCCGGCCTTCAGGCCGGGTCAACACCCGCATCACCGCGCGTCCCATCCCGGTTCACCGGGATTCTCGTTGCGAGGTTTCAACCACCCCAAGACGCATCCACGCCATGAGCCACAACGCCTACTACGAGATCTACCTGCACATCGTCTGGCGCACCAAGGGAGGCGTCCGCATCCTGCGCGGACCGATCGAAACCGCCGTCCACGAATTCCTCCTCCGCCGTATCATGAGCACCGACGGAACGTACATCGACGCCGTCGGCGGCACCGATGACCACATTCACATCGCCGCCCACGTCGCGCCGACGGTTCAGATAGCCAAGTGGATCGGCGATCTCAAAGGCGCCTCGTCACACCACGTCAACACTGAAGTCGCGAAGGAGAAGCTGCTCTACTGGCAGAACGGATACGGCGTCGTCTCATTCGGCAAGAAGAACCTGCAATTCGTGATCGACTACATCGCCAACCAGCGCCAGCACCACGCCGGCGAGGGGGTGATTGACCGACTTGAGTGGTGTTCGTCAGATTCATGGGTTAACCCGGGCAACGAGAACCCCGCTTGAAGCGGGGTCCGGTTTTCTGGCGCGTCCGTTAAACCCGGCCTGAAGGCCGGGCCTAGCAGTACAGCGCAAAGTGGTCAGAACCGCGCCCGTCAGGAAGCGGCCGCGCGCGCATGAGGCGTTTGCGAGGGTTCGGGGCCGCTCCTTAACAGTCGCGGTTCTGCCAGCGTGTCGACCTTGCGCTGTACTGCTAGCGCGCCGACTGCGCGCCGACCGCGCGCCGACTGCGCGCCGCCGGCGAGGTGACTATACGCCGAGGTGTGCCATGAGATCGGCGACCGAGATCGTCGCCACGCTGGTGGCCGAGTCGGCCATCGCGTACGGGATGATCAGCTCGTCCCCGTGCAGCATCGCGCCGCAGGAGTAGACCACGTTGGGAACGTAACCCTCGCGCTCCTTCTCGTTTGGACTGAGCAGCGGCTCCTTGGATGCCGCGATCACGCGCGAGGGGTCGTCCAGATCGAGCAGCATCGCTCCGATGCAGTAACGCCGCATCGGACCGACCCCGTGCGTCAGGAGTATCCAACCGTGCTCCGTTTCGATCGGCGACCCGCAGTTGCCGATCTGCACGAACTCCCATGGGTGCTCGGGTGTGCGGAGAATGTCCGCTTCGTTCCAGAACCGGATGTTGGTCGAGGTCATCAGATGCAGGTTCTCGTTGTCCAGCCGGCCGATCATGACGTACCGGCCGTCGATTCGCCGCGGAAAGAGCGCCATCCCCTTGTTCTGCACGCACTTGCCGTTCATCGTGGTAATCCGAAACCGCGAGAAATCCGTGGTGTGCAGAAGCTGCGGCAGGATGCGAAACCCGTTGTACGCCGTATAGGTTCCGTAATACACGACACTACCGTCGTCGTCAGTGAGGCGTACGAAGCGCGCGTCTTCGATCCCCCGGCTCTCGTTCTCGGTCACCGGGAAGATCACCACCTCCGAGATCGGGCACTCCGGCGGGAACGTGAGCTGGTAGTTGGACCGCGCCAGCCAGAGAACGTGCTCGATGGCCTCGTCCAGCCGCTGGGATTGACTCAGGCGCGCCCGGATGCGTTCGACCGCCTGCTCCAGGTCGAGATAGCTGAACTCGTCTGGTATTTCGTCGAGCACATCGCCGGTCGCCTCGTTGTAGGCGCCCATCTCAATCAGCTTATAGAAAAAGGTTCGCTTGTCCCGGACTGCGTCGCGATCCGGCTTCGCACTGCCGACGAAGCGGCTGACCGGATCGAAGTGAATGTCACCCGACGGATCGATCTCGCCGGTGCGAAACACAATCGACGAGATGTGTCCCTCCCCGGTGGCCCGCAGGCTCATGATGAACCGGCACGCGCCGTCCGGCAGACCGCTCTGATCGACGTGCGGGACGATCGACGGGTTGAACAACGCCGCCGACTCGATCGAGTATTCCATGGTGAAGTACGCGCCGAGCAACAGGCGACGGGAGTTACTCAGCACCGTGTCGATCTGAACGCGACGGAACACGCCCTGTGCGGTGTCGTCGAAGACGGCCTCGATGTCGCGATGGCGCTCCTCGAAGTCGCGCGTCACGTTCGCCAGCTCGCGTTCGACCTGCTCCTCGGAAAGCCCCATCAGCCGATCGATGATGCTGCGTAGCCGTGGTTCGTCGCCCGGCAGGAAGCGCCGCGTAATCACCCTGCGATCATCGGAAATGAACTGCTCGGGCCGCCTCTTGATCCTGGCATCGCCGGTGGACATCGTGCAAAAACCTCCATGCCGGCAGCGATTCGAGCAGCCGAGCGGTCGTGTCCCCGCGCTGTTCGGTTACCGCGTCTGCCGTTCCGTACCCACTCCGTCGTGAGCACACCTACGGCATATTCCTACCGCCGGATGACGCGCCGTGCAACCGGCGAAGGTCGATTCCGCGCGGACTGGACGCACAACAGCTACGGTCGCGGTGGCAGGATTTCCCCCGACCACGCGCGGGTGGCCGGGGCGACGCCGTTGATCAGCGCGCGAAACGCGAGCAGATCGAACGGCAATACCTGTCCGTCTCGGTCGGTGTCGATGAAGTCCATCGTCACACCGGGGATGGGCGCGGACACACCGTTCACGAACTGGCGGAAGGTAAGCAGGTCGAACGGGTCGACCGTTCCGCTCTGGTCAATGTCCGCCGGAAGGAACCCGATGTCGATCGAATCCGAGAGAAGTGACTGCGGGCTGCACTGCGCACGGGCGTTGACGGTGATGGTGGTCCACTGTTGAAGCGCGATGCGATCGGACAAGGCGAGCGTAACGATGCGCCCGTTCTCGGTGGTTGCGCTTGCGATCGACGGCGCGGTCCCGCCGGTATCCGAGATCGAAAACGCGCTCGCGTCGAGCGGCGAACCGTCGACGTTGGCCAGCGGGGTGTTGAACGCGATGGTGAATGTGTCCAGCCCGAGGTCGGCGTTGACGCCGTCGGTGCTCTCCGCGCGGGCGTCGATGAAGCCGTCGAATGCGCGATCGCTGAATGACAGGCTCGCGACACCCGGAACGACCGCCGGCGCCGGACACGCCTCGGACGGACCCATCGCGGAAACGGTCGCGGCATCCGGTGTGCCCGGCTTGAACAGGCCGAGGGTGATGTCCGCAGGTTGCGGTGGTGTGTTCGCGTCAAACCGGAAGTTGTACAGCGTCCCCCAGCGAAGTGCGTTGGCGTTCTCGTTCCGTTCAAACGACTCCGTCGCCCAGGTCACGCTTTCGTCATGGTCGACCGCGGGCCAATCGTCGAGCGAATAGACCTCGCCGCTGTGGTAATCCACGTCGTGAAATCCGATCTCGGAAACGGTGACATCGTCGGGCACCTGCACCGAAAACGCCCCGACGCTACGATCCGAGTTCAGATTGCGCAACGCGTACTCGTAGTGCCACGTCCCGTCACCGTTGTCCGTCACGTTGTACGCCAGGATCAGCCGCCCCTCGTCGGGGATGTCGACGTTGCGCGTCGTCACATCGGGGTCGTTTGCCTCCCATGCATGGATCGCGGCGAACTCTCGACGCGTGGCGCTCGCGAAGGACAGATTGAAATTGAACGGCACCACCGTCACACGCCGATAGGACGCATTGTTGTTGTCACCGCTCATGTCGCCCGCTTGCGCATCGTCTTCCGCGATGAACTGCGCCTCGGCGAAGTACAGCGCCCCGGGATTCAGCGAAGGCGCCAGGTCATCTTCTCTCACGATAACGCGACCGCGAAGCGTCGCATTGCCCTCCGGGAGCACATGGGTTCCCGGATTCGTCCCCAGGTGGATGTTGATCTCGGACCGAGGTCCGAGATGGGTGAACTGTCCGGTATTGGTAACGCTGTTGACGGTGGAGCAACCGGCACCCAGCGTCGAACAGCAACCTCCGCACTGTGGCGAGCACGAGCCGCACAGCGTTTGCTGAAGCGCACAGAAATGGTGCATCACCCACCCCTGCCCGATCTGCTCGAACCGCCCGCTCTTCAGCCGGTAGAGATTGGGAACGGTCACCGGATGTCGGGTATCGGGGCCTTGGAACCAGTTTAGCGGTGTCGTACCCTCGTTGCAGATCGTCCGCGCCACGGAATACGCGCGGAGCCCGTCGATGGCCCCGCTGCCCGTCCAATTCATCGTGGCAGGTAGCCCCCCGAGGATCGCATCGGGCTCCGCGGCCGTCCGGTCGGCATGAGTCACGAGAGTGAAGCAAACCAATCCTGCGCGAATCGCACGCGCCCTTCCGAATCCGAACATCATCCCAATGCTCCATCACGGGGTTCACGGTGCTCGGCGCACGGAGTGTCAGACCGTGTCAATTACGCCTGAATCCGCCCACCGCGCCGAGTGCAATCGAGATACAGACAATCGAAGCCGGAGGGCCCACGACCCAGTAGAACATGTTGTGCCCCACCCTGTTCGACCAAGGCCAATCGATGTAGTACTTGTCGCTGTAGGCGCCCTCACGAGTGCGCGATCCCGAGCGTCGCCCCCCCCCCGACACTCCGGTGAATCCCGCGGCACCTTCAAGGGTATCGTCGTACGGTTTGGCGCGCAGATCCGCACCGTGCATCGCCAATTCCCAGACCGGCGGGGCTCCGTTATCCAACAGCGCACCGGCATTCGCCTCCGTGGAACGTCCCTGAACGACGGGGTTGCCTCCCGATGATCGCCCCTCATCCGTCAGCGCGTCCGGCACGCCATCCGCGTCGTTGGGGCGCTCCAACCAGACGACGTTCGAGCGCACGACACCGCTGACGTCCTGAAAGGCGGCGACCAACGCGACCGCCGGAGCGGTCGCGCCCGCGTATTGCGTCGCCTCCTCACCGAATGCGGCGGCAATGAGCATATCGGCGTCACGCAGTATCGCGTCAATCCACGCGATGGCCTCGAGGTGATCGGCGGGAAGGCTCTCAAACACGGCGGTCTCGACACAGCCAACTCCGGAGACCCCGGCGTGACTCGCATCAATCGAAGTCGGGTCGGACGTCGACGGCAAGTCCGCCACCGTGCGCTCGGGCCGGACCAGCGCGCACACCGCAGCCGCCACCAACACCGCACACCAGCCGCGCAGTCGACTCGGCCGAGGGTATGTCACGCCGCCACTCATATGAACAGGCAACTCCGGCACAATGTAGGCCCGTAGACCGAGCCACACATAGCATAACGGCGACCTGTCCGGCATCGCAAGGGCAAACATCCCGGTCGGAACATGCAGGGCGTCTCGGGCGATCACCGGCAGCACCGGTAACACGCACACGCTTCTCGGTCATTCAATGGGACGCGCCGGAAACGCTGAGACGGGTCGGATTTACGTCGCGTGGCCGATAACGGCGGCGTCTCGTGTCGGACGTAAGAAACCGCGGCGAAATCCGCGACGATTCGCGGTGACGTGTCAGCCGGCGCTCGGCGTGGGCGCATTGGAGCAGATGGCACCGCAGGACCAGCACGTGTGACAGGCCGCGTGGCGGAGCGGATAATCACCCAGCGCGTCGGACAACGTATCACCCATGCGCGCCTCCGGCGAATCCAGAAGGATGGGACAGACCCACACGCCGTGGTCGGTCACCATGCGCGCATGGCTGCACAGAAGCTGGGACGTGTCGTACCCGCACATCATCTGTTGCGTGACACGTGCCTGCGTACAGTAGCCTCCGGTGCGATCCTCTTCGGCGCCGAGTTTCAGAAGCGGCAGGACCTTGAGGCGCGGCCCGTCATAGCCGGCACGCTCCAGCGCCGCGACGAACCCCGCGAGTACTTCATCGTCGCAGCCGCACCAGGTACGCGTAATGGTGATGATCGGCCGGAATCCGTGCGCCACCAGATCGGCGACGCCCTTCATCGCCCGATCGAACGCGCCCTCGCCGCGCAGGGCGTCGTTCATCTCGGCCGTGTACCCGTCGATGCTGACACGCAGTTCGACTGCGTGTTCGGTCGACTGCCTGATCTGCCGCAGGCGCTTCAGTGTCGAATCGCGTAAGAGCGTAGCGTTGGTCAAAACGGTGGCCGATCCGTAGCGAACCGCTTCGGCGAGGATGTCGCACATCTCCGGGTTGGCGAACGACTCGCCGCCGGTGAAGTAGAACTCCTTAGCTCCGAGTCGAGCCGCTTCGGCGAGGTGCACCTTGCACGTTTCGAGCGATAGGAACTTGAAGGTGTCGTTTTCCGGCGTGCAGCTTATGAAGCAATGGGTGCATCGGAGGTTGCAGATCGTCCCGGCGACCTGAAACCAGACCACATCCAGCCCACGCAGCTTGACCCGTGGAGCATCCTCGACCCGTGATGGACTTACACCTTCCATGCGGACATCATAACCAGTGCGGCGGTGGATTCATTCCCGCGCGGATCGCTTTCTCGATGGAGCGCGTTAGCCGACGTCGAACAACGTGTTCGAGGCGTTGTCCGAGGGCTTGCGGCGTCTCCGGGTGGGCTGCCCTTCGCCGCGGACCTTGCCATTCCGCGTGTCCGGTGCGCTCTTGAGCGGGTCGGCTGCGCCGTTGAGCGGATCGCCGCGCTTGATGTTGTCGAGACGCTCTTCGCCCTGCTTGGCGTACTCGTCGGAAAGCTCGAAGCCGATCCACTTGCGGCGAAGCTTCTTGGCGACGGCGAGCGTTGTCGCGCTGCCGGCAAACGGGTCCAGGACAAGATCGCCTTCGTTCGATGAGCTGCGGATAATGCGGCCGAGCAATTGCTCCGGCATCTGACAGCCGTGGAACCCGGCGCGCTCCTTGAACGTGCCGGCGACGCGCGGGAAGTACCAGACGTCGCCGTCGGCCTCGAAGCCTTCGGGAAGGTCTTGCGGTCGAAGGATCCACGTGTCATCCGGGAGGCGACCTCTGGGGTTGGCACGGGCGTCGGCGTAGACCAACTGGCGGGCCGACGGCACGCGGATGTCTTCATCGTTGAACGTGAAGCGCTTGGCATCCTTGACGAAGTGGAACAGGTGGGCGTGCGATCGACTGAACTTGAACTTGCAGTTCACGCCGAAGGTGTAGTACCAGATCACCCAACTGCGGCAGGTCAGACCGAGTTCCCGGGTGGCCGTCACCTTCAACTCCGCGGCGTACTCGTCGCCGATGGCCAACCAGAACGTGCCGTCGTCCTTAAGGACGCGCCACGCTTGCTCCATCCAATCCTTCGACCACGCGAGGTAGGATTCGTCCTGCTGTTTGTCGTCGTACTGGTCGTAGTCGTATCCGATGTTGAACGGCGGATCGGCGAAGACAAGGTCGACGGACGCCGCGCTCACCTTCTTCATGCCCGCGATGCAATCGCCACAGTGGATTCGGTTTGTCGCTTGCGCCACGCTCACACTCCTCTTAAGTAATATGGCTCATCGTACCGCATCTTGCACTCAATGCGGTTTCATCGTACCGCAACGCTCGGCGTCGCGTAAGCGTAATCGCCCAGGCACCGCCGCAGCTCCGGCGACTGACCTGTGAGTTTCAGCTTTGCAACAGCATTGGAAGTTGTTACGCGCGCCGTACGCATTGACGATGTCGCAGGCCGTGCGTCCGCACAATACGCGCTTTTGCCGGCGTGCGGGCGGTCCCCTATACTCCCGATCCCGTTCGTTCATTAGCCCCCATTTGCAAGAGGGAGTTGCGCTCGTGGAAAGTTTGCTGACGGCAGAAAACGCGATCGCGTTCGTGACACTCACCGTGCTCGAGATCGTTCTGGGCATCGATAACATCGTCTTCATCGCCATTCTGACAGGGAAACTCGACGCGTCAGAGCGGAACAAGGCCCGCCGTGCGGGTCTCGCCGCGGCGATGATCATGCGAATCCTGTTGCTGCTTTGCATTACGTGGATCATGGGGCTGACGTCCACGCTGCTCACCCTCCGCGGACACGAAGTCACCGGCAAGGACCTCATCCTCATCGCCGGTGGGCTTTTTCTGCTGGGCAAGTCCACGCGTGAAATCCACGACAAGCTCGAAGGACCGCCGACAGACACGACGATGGGCAAGACGCCGGCATCAATCGGAGCGGCCGTGGGGCAGATCATGGTGCTCGATCTCGTGTTCTCGATCGACTCCGTGATCACGGCAGTGGGAATGGCACGCCACCTGACGGTGATGATCGCGGCCGTGGTGACCGCCGTCGGCGCGATGATGGTCTTTGCGTCCCCGGTGTGTGATTTCGTGGAGCGTCACCCGACGATGAAAGTGCTGGCGTTGTCGTTCTTGATTCTGATCGGTGTGACTCTGGTTGCCGAAGGCGCCGGCTCGCACCTGAACCGCGGCTACATCTACTTCGCCATGGCGTTCTCGTTCGCCGTCGAGTTGCTTCACATGCGCATTCGAAAGGTCGCCGGGTAGGGAGTTCGTTCCCTTCGGGACATCGCAATACTCCGCGAGGTCGGTCCCCGAGCGAGTCACCGCGGCCGAACGTATCCGCCACTCGACCGCTGAATCGCCGTTTTTCGCTCAGAAAACGGAGCGGGAGGGATTCGAACCCTCGGTACGGTAACCCGCACACCGCATTTCCAGTGCGGCCCCTTCAGCCACTCGGACACCGCTCCATCGATGGCGCGCGATCGCGTGTCACGCGGTTCAGTACTATAGCATCGGCACGGGAGCGGGCAAGGAAAGCCCGATCTACGCCCAGCGAGGCGCCTCCCGCCGGCGGCAACGGCGACGCCGAGGACCCGTCGGCTGGTCTTGCGAGTCGCCGCGGAGGCAATTCTATTGACCCACCGGGTACCCGGTCGATACCATGTAGGGCCAGTCTGAAATCGCGTACTTCTGTGTCGGAAAGGGAACAACCCATGCACAAGACTCTGACGAACCTCGCTGTGACCATCGTCATGGTCTCCGGCGTTCGGGCTCACGCATCGGGCGAAATCGTCTGGGGCGACTCGTTCGACAAAGCCAAGACCACCGCCCAAAGCGAAGGCAAGCTCCTGTTCGTCGACTTTTGGCGGGACAACTGAGTATGGTGCACAAAGCTGGATAAGGAAACCTACACGGACGAGCGTGTAATCCAGCTTGCGGAACGGTTCGTTCCGGTCAAAGTCAAAGGCGACGCCGAACCCGGTAAGAGCATCGCGGAAGATTACGAGATCATGGGGTACCCGACCATCGTTTTCATGGACGGGTCCGGCGCGGTCATCGAGAAGTTCGTGGGCTTTCGTGATGCCAAGGAGTTCGCATCGATCCTCGAGAAGCTTTCCGGCGTGAAGCCGGTGGACAAGAAGCGCATCGCCGAGCTCGCCGCGCGCGCCAAGGCGGACGAGACCGACGTCGAGGCCACCTTCGAGTTGGCCAAGCTCTACACGCAGATCGGCGAACTGTACGATGCCGTCGACATGCTCGACCTGGCCGAGAGCCACGGCGAGGACACCATCCGCTCGCAAACCGCCGCGGTGTATACCGAGATCGGCGACCGCCTCGTCGCCCGGGAGAAATACGCCAAAGCCAAGTCGTTCTACAGAAAGGCGCTCAAGCGCGCCGAGGCTGACGAGGACAAGTGCGGCGCCGGCATCGGTCTCGCCAGTGTTTACATCGGGCTCAAGCGGTTCGGCTACGCCCGCGACCAATTGCGCGAGGTGCTCGATTCCGCAAGCCTCCCTGAGTCTCTGAAGACGCGCGCCGAATCACTCTACGCGACGGTCGCGCAACGTAAGTAGCGCGGCCCGCACGGCGTCGGGCTGCGCTGCGCTACGGTGCCACTGGATGGACCCTTCCGAAGTACACCCACGGTGACCAGATCGATGGGTGGGCGAACTGTCGTGAGCGTAGGCGGGAACGCTTCATGGCTTGCAGCGCGCGGGGGACATCGATTCCGCCATTCGGCGTCTTCGCCCTGCGCAGGGCGTGATACATCGACGGCATGATCGACAGGGCGGCGCGATCGGGTGCCTCCCATGTAGAGCAAACGACCCCAGAACAACCGCCCACCAGGAACGCGCGCGTGAGGCCGTTGATCCAGTCTCCGTCAACGGCATCATCACCCAGCGTGTGACACGCGCTCAACACCACGAGCTCGCAGCCGAGATCCAGCCCCCCGATCTCCCCAACCGTCAACAACGCCGCCCTGCCCGCCCGCGCTACGCCGATTCCGTTGGCGAACAAGCCTCTCCCCGTTTTTCGACTTTCGACTTTCTGCTTTCGACTTTCCCCTATCGGATACGGCGGGCTCAGAACAAGGCCGGCGAGATACGGCCGTTGCGGATCGACGAACGCATGCGTGGCGAAGTGCAGAAAGCGCGTTGATTGCAGCGTCCCATCCCGAGCGGCGGTAAGCAGCTTCCCTTTCATGTTCGGCTCGTCGATGAAGACCTTGGCCGTTTTCGAGTCGAACCCCGATGCTATCTGCCGCACCTCCTTCCCGGCGCGCGGCAGGTCGGCCAGCGACACCGATCGCGCCGCCCGCATGATGAGTTTGTAGTCTCCGACCGAAGCGCTTTGCGCATTATCCGAGCCGCGGGATTCATCCCGCGCGGACTCCCGCGTACCACCCAACGCTGTGTTGTCCCCAAACCGCGTCGACGCAAACGCCCACAGCGCGTCGCCCCACTCCTTGCGTTGAGGTTCCCGACTGATGGTGTCCAGCAGGGTGGCCGACGGCGCGTAGGAGATTGCGAAGTCTTCCACCAGCAAGCGGTGCGCGACGGGGCGCTCCGGGTACGCGTCACGCGATACCACGAACGTCTCAAAGGGAACCGTTCGCAGCTTCCCGTCTCCCACGATGATCAGCCGCTCGATCCCGCCCAAGTCCGCCATCACGGGCGCGATGGTGTGTTCATACAACCACCGCGCCGGCTGAGCCCACGACCGGTCTCTCGCGTCGTATCGCCCCAGCGCCTTCGCCAGTGCCGCGCAGTTCTCATCGATCTCGTTTGCTTCGGCGTCGAGTCGGTGGAAGGTCGCCCGCTCGGCCCGGACCACCCAAACATAAACCGCACCCCCGCCCCTCGTTCCCTCGTCCCCTCCCCCCGTTTTTCGACTTTTGACTTTCTGCTTTCGACTTTCCCCAGTTCCCTCTTCCCCCCCATACGCAAACTCCACCAGCGCCGTATCCGCCGGCCACCACGGCGCGTCGCGAATCTTCTCAATCGACACAACTTCGCCCGTCAGATCGCGAATGCCCTTGGCCGCGCCGGTATCGCCGTTTGAAGCTGCCACCGCCATCCGGCGACCGTACCGGTTGAGCGTATCGAACATGGCCCGCGCCTTGATCCGCTCAGCCCACTCGAACGACTCCCCAATCGCCTGCCGATCGAAAGTCGAAAGTCGAAAGTCGAAAGCAGAAAGCGGTTTTCGACTGTCTGCTTTCGACTTTCGACTTTCATCCCCAGGTGCCCCATCCTCTCTGAGGGCGGGGGACAGATTGGCCGCGTTGATCAGAATCACCAGTTCCAACGCCCGCCGATACAGCGGCGTATAACCGGCCACATAGAGTTGCTTGTGTTCATCCTCGAACAAGTTGGCCCGACGATCCTCGACGATCGTGATCGCCTCTTTCAGCCGATCGAACGCGCCACGCAAATCGCCTGTCTGCTCCAGTCCCCGACTCACCAGATCAAGAAGCTCCACCCGCTCCGACGGATGAATTGACGCGGCATGCTTCGACAGACATTTATTCCCCCGTCGAACAGCCTCCCCCGCCTCCCCCCGATCCAGCGCCAGCAACGCCCGTTCGCGGTCAACGTATAGATCGAGGTTCTCTCGATAGCGATCAACAGTTTGCCACGGTGTCAGTTCAGCCGTCGCCAAGGCGTAGCCCGCGTCGCCGAGTTGCCTGTTCAACCGTAGGGAGCGGGCGAGATGACAGTAGGTTTCTCGCAGATCGTTCGGCTTAGGTTGGTGCCGGGACAGAGCGCGTCGAACGTCCTCGCGCCGAACGATCTCGGTCCACGGACGAGTTGGAACGACATACTCAACCTCAGGAATCGTCTCAAGCCACCTCGGAATCCCCCGCTGCTCTGCCGCGCGGACCGCACGCCGCTGCAGACCGACGGCTTGAGCGACACGCCCCCGGCGCGTGGCGATCTGCGCCGCTCGGGCCAACTCAACCGCGAGATCTGAGGGTGGCTCCCCGCGCCCGCGTTGCCGCTTGACCTCCATTCGCCCGATCAAGTCGTTAGTTTGTTCCGCCGCTTCGTACGCACCCATCAAGAGGTACGTATCGGCGATATCTCGCAAGACCATGGTCTCCCAGTCCTCTGGTGGGTCGACGACCGGCGGGAATAAGTCCTCCACTCTGTAGACATACTCGATGGCCCTCTCGTAGTCTTGCACGGCCTGTTCGCCAAAACCCCGGTATCGTGCTGTGCGTCCGGCATGACGCTGGAACTCGACCGCGTACATCCACACGTGTGCCTGATCCGGCACTGCGGGCGCGTTGTTCAGGCAAAGCTCGGCCATGTCAAGCGCCCACTGGTACTCGGCCTGCAGGGCTTCCTCGTTACGACCCGCATACCGATCGATCGTCAGCGAGCACATTGTCTTATATGTGGCTTGGTCGAGCGAAGCCTCGGGATACTCCTGCGCTGCCGCAACCGAGATGGGAAACCAGAGGATAAGCCCGGTGAACGTGATCATTGCGCGGGGCTTCGTCCAACGACGCACCATGGCCCGCGTCAGCCTTTCTTCTGTCTGTGGGATTGCAGCCGCCATGGTTGGGATCCTGCTCCGAAACGCAAAGTCACGCACGGGCCAGTCTACATCTCTGTCCGGCCATTGAGGAGACACAGCCCCAATCTCCGCGCTCATGATCAAGCGTTTACCTGCACGCACATGTGTCGAGAGACTCAACAGTGCCTTGGGAGGTTACGCCGGCGTCCCCGCCGAACGTGTAAAGGCGTCCCGAATCGCCAAGAATCCCGGCCATGTTGTTACGGCAATGCCCGATCGGATCAAAGTCCTCCCAAACCTCGCCCACCGGATCGTAGCGCTCCACCTTGCACGTATAACCGGGCTCCCAGCCACCGATGGCGTAGATGAAGCCCTCGCAGTCCACGACTGCGACCCCGACTTGCCTAGCCGAGTTTATCGAATCGATGAATACCCAGCCGGCTCCAGGATTGTTCAGGTCGAATCGCTCGACTGTATCAGTGGGGATGCCGAGCGTACCGCTGCCCCCACCAACGGCGTACATCCGATCCTGCGCATCGATGATGAACCCGAAACCAACGTACCGGGACTTGTTCATGTGGGAATGAACGATCCAACCCGCATCAGAATTGTCCGGGTCAAACATCAAGACCTCGGCAAGTACGTTTTCTCCCTCGTTTCCCCCAGCCACGTAGATGTGTCCCAAGGAATCTGTCACGGCCTCCGCCGAGAACCTACCCGTGGGGAGGGGCGGAACGTCGTTAAGCGACCATCCTGCATCCGGGAAGTTTGGGTCAAACCGTTCTACGGAGCGAATAGGCCCACTGCTACCGGTGCCGCCAATTGCGTAGATCCTCCCAAGTTTGTCAGATGCCACCGCGAGGGACTGCCTCGCTACGTTTAGCTCTGCGTCGAGCACCTCCCACAGGTTCGTAGCTTCGTCGAACCGCATCACTGTTGCCTGCTCCACGTTTGGAGGCCTCAAGATTCCTCCAGGAATGTAAACCCGTCCCTCGTTGTCCTTCGTCGCGCGTATCGCGTATCGCGTCCGCGGCATATCGGGGCCGAACTGCCATGTTCCCGGGTCGCAGGGAACACACTCGTCGATCTCCTCATCACACATTTCGCCCTCTTCGCACGGATCTCCGCTGGAGATGCAGTCACCCGTGTTCGTATCGCAGGTTTCGGTGCCGGTGCAGAACAGGCCGTCGTCGCAGTCGACCAGAGTGGACACACAAATGTAGTTCGCGTTGCACGTGTCGTCGGTGCATGGATCACTGTCGTCGCAGCCGGCATCAGTCAAGCAATCCACGCAATCGCCGGTCCCGGGATCGCAGACATCGCCGTCATCGCACTCGACCGGCTCGTGGACACACTCCCCATCATCGCACTCGTCCTCCGTGCAGAGGTTGTCGTCGTTGCAGTCGGAATCACAATGGTCGTCATCATTCTCGATGCACTCGCCGTGATCGCAGATCTCATCATCGTCACAGTCGGAGTCGGACCCGCACGAGTCGGAGTCCTCGTTACCAGAATCGTCGTCGGGCGACGCGTCTTCCTCCAGGCTGCCGAAAAACTGTTCAACCAGAGTGTCCTGTATCTGCGTTACGGTTTGGTCGAGGCCAGCAAGCTGGTCGTTTGTCTGGTCGACCGTCGTGACCTGTGTCAGGTCTATCTGCGGGCCATCGACGTTTACCTCCACGTTGACCTCGGGGCTGCCGATGGGAACGCCCGGGTCACCGGTGAAAACCGAATCGCAGCCGGCCGTGAGCAGCGTGGCCGCGATAATCCCACTGAGTCGTACGTTTCGTGTGCACATAAGTCGGCTCCTCATTCGTCCTCTCCAATAGCTTGTCCAAATACGTTCTTCGCGCGCGAACGGGCTATCGCTCGCCGCACGGCAAGTCGGTCTTTTTCCGATGCGCCGGGCAGATACCGCAAGAGGACATCAACGATCTGCTCGGTTGCCCGCGTGTCCCGGTCAATCATGGCGGCGAGCTCGGCGCGGAGGGTCGGGTCGTCGACATTGGGTGAGATCGTCAGACGACCGTCACGGTCGACGCGGATTCGATTCCAGCCGATCTCTAACAAGAGATCGCCAGCCTCATCTTCCTGCGTATCCGTCGCATCAATCACAACGGGGTCCGTGAGCACGCCTGCGAGCCAAGCGGGATCGGCCTCGTCGCCTTCACTCGTCGCTTCGCTTTCGCCGCCACGCATCGAGGATACGCCGATCGGCGCGTAGGCGCGCTCAGCGAACGCAGCCACATCCGCGGCAAGGTCGCGTTGTGGCCAACCGACGAAAAGGAACGCAACACACGCAGCCGCAGCCAGCGCCGGTCCGGCAACGTATTGCCAACGTCTCCCTCGTCCTCGCGCCCCGACAGCAACCACGGAGCGGCCTCGCTCCCGTACCATCATCCCGCCGAGGCGCCGGCAGCGATCACACCGCTCGACGTGCTCTTCATATTCGCCGAGCGGCTGCTCTTCAGCGTGATGCTGCCACAGCCGCGTAAGCGGCGGGCAATCGGCCGAGGGAGTCAATCGCAACTCCGCACCGCCGAGCGAATCACGCTGATACCATTCGCCAATCAGTCGTTCGAGATCAGGTTCGGTCATTGAAGAGCCCTCAGCTATCAGCTATCAGCTTGACGCGAATGCGAGGCCCCGGAGACCGGAGCCTCGCACCCTGGCTTGGGGGAATCACATCTTCCGCCAGTGTTCGGCCGCCGCGACCGCCATCACCTTCTTGCTGATGGCTGATGGCTGACGGCTGACACCTACTTCCGTCACCATGAGGACAGCGTTCGCCGGCGGGATTTGCTCAGAAAATGTTTTTTTCTTTGAGGCAGCGGCGGAGTTTGGGAGATCAGCGATCGTTGGCTTTCAGGAACAGCGGCGCGATCAGATAACCAACCGCATTGACAACACAGGAGCGATCCTCGTCCGCAAGTCGTCCGAGCGGCCGTTCTACGACGTCCCCCGCCACGGTCGCGATCAGGGGTTTCAACCACGTTGGCTTGAGCAATCCGGCCTTCTCCCACTGTCGGAGGCGAAGCTCGTCGTCCGGCTGTTGTCGGCCCGTCAGAGCCAAGATGACGACATCCGCGTGGCGGGCACCGTATTCAGTCGGGCTCAAGATCAGGGCGGGGCGTTTCTTCGAGGAGGTCAAGTCGGTGAACGGAAACCGAACGAGCACGACGTCGCCGGGACTACAGCGAATCATAGACGGCGTCCTCGTCGTCGTTGTTCCACGCCTTGGCAAAGGCCGACTCTTGGGCACGCGTCCAGGCTTGACGCTCAGCCCCTTCGCTCGCGCCGTTCTCAAAAACGACGATCACGTCGCCTGGCGGAAAGCTCCGGACCTCCTCGGGGATGATGACTTTGTCCCCGTCGAAATGTGCCTTGATTACATGCATGGCATTTCTCTTGTCGCAAGTATACCACAACCGGGTCGAACTTGTCATCGCCCACTTTCCGACCCCGCAAACACGGAACACAGGGTAAGCCCGCGCGGTTTGCTTAGAGAATGTTTTTT
This sequence comes from Phycisphaerae bacterium, assembly GCA_029260255.1. Lineage (GTDB taxonomy): Bacteria > Planctomycetota > Phycisphaerae > UBA1845 > UBA1845 > OFTM285. Next base: position 1,085 of record JAJDDR010000546.1, on the reverse strand, counting down.
TCTTTGAGGCAGCGGCGGAGTTTGGATTCGATGGCCCGCAAACGGCGCGTCAGTGTCGAAAACACGACCCGCAGGCCGAGCACGTCGCTGATCTGCGCGTAGGTCAGCCCCTCGCCATGCCGAAGCAGGACCAGCGTCTGATCGGAGTCCGAAAGCCGGTCAAGACAATCGGCCAGCGCGGCGTGCGTATCCCGCCTCGCCATCTCGCCGTCTGGCTCAACCGCTTTGTCGTCGTGCCTTTCCGAATCTGACGCCCGGGTCCGGCGTTGCACAGCCATCTCCGTGACGCACACATTGCGCGCGGTGCCGAGCAGGAGTCCGACGAAGCTGCTCCGTAAAACCGGCCTTGCCTCCAGAAGCCGCACGAACACCGTGTTTGCGACGTCTTCCGCCAGATGGGCGTCACCCAGACGGGACCGGCAATACCGAAAGACCACCGGCAGGAAGTGGTTGTACAGACGGTCGAAGGCTGCCGGCCCCCGCGGGTCGGCGTCGTCGAGAAACTCCGCCCACAGGCGCGCAGCCTCCCCGTCACAAATCGTGCCGGAAACCCCCTCGGCGTCTCCACCGAGACCGTCCGTCCGGGTCGTGTGTGGGTCGTTCTCGCTGGACAAGCTGTGCGTCCCCAAGTGCCGGACGCGATCATACCAGCTTTCCCGCAACGAACGAAGTTCGTTCGCTTGTGGAACGTTCGATCGCTCGCGTCGTATTTCGGAAATGACGACTTTTCCAGAACCTACCCTCGATTCCAGCCACACCGGCGCAATTGCGGCGTTCGTGCAAGCGGCCTGCGATTATCACCTCCACCCGCACTGAAGCGGGCGTTTCCGATTGAACATCAACCCGCCCGAGGGGTAGAATAACGCGAGGCGCGAGCGCGCTGCGGAGGTGGTTGTCCAAAGCGCGCCCCGCACCGACTGCCCCGGCATCGCCACAGACACCACGGAGGAAGAAGAACCATGCCAACGCTCACCATGATGATCCTACTGAACGGTTCGCTTGCCTTATCAGACATCACGCCCTGTCCATCCGACGAAGGAAAGACCGCGTCACTCTGCCGCCACGCCGAAGCGACGGCCGCTCGG
>JAJDDR010000545.1 GCA_029260255.1 Phycisphaerae bacterium | reverse complement strand
GGTCGCCGCCTGTGACGACGAGATCTTGCCCCTGCAAGCACGGATCGAAGCCGTAACTGACGACGCGGACCTTGAGGAAGTCTACAACACTGAACGCCATCTTCTGTACGTGGCGTGTACCCGCGCTCGCGATCATCTTCTAGTTACAGGCGTCGATCCTGTATCCGAGTTTCTAGACGATCTCAGTCCAAGATGATTCAGGCGAGATTGCGGCCGAGGCACATGCCAAGGCCCGTGACGCCGAAAGCTGTCAGGCCGCAGACATCATGGGACGTTTTGGCTAGAATCCACATCGTTGTACCAGCATGGGCGTTGCCACGCACTCCTCACTGGCTCGTTATGCGGCCGGAAGGGAGGGTACTTCGGCTGGAGGGTCTGCTCTCGAAAGAGGTTTCGCTGTGACAAAAGACGACGAGTTTACGCTATCGTTTCTTCGCGGTGGGGCATGGTTTGGACAAACTGTATTACTTAATGGAAGAGCAGGGGATCTTGAGGGCCAGCCGGTGAAAGTGATGTCGTTAACCGATGCCAACCTAGTCGTAATCGAACTTCAAGACGGAACGACGCGAGAAGTTCCTCCAGGTTGGCTTCGGCTGTCTATTCGTGACGAGTACAATCCACTGCTCAAAGAGATTATTGACTTGGATCTGGACAAGTTGGAACCGGAAGACGCAGACCCGGAGAACTCCGACTAGGGTCGACGAGATAGCTGCGAGAACTGGGTGCTGCAATCGAGACCCATGAGTAGCGAGAGAGAACTGTGCCGAAGCGAAGCGCTGCGAGGTCCCGTTTGGTTCCGAGACCCTTGTCGCCGATGCTAATCCAGGCGGCACACTCGAACGTCTCTGCAGGGATATCCCGCAGCCACGAGGAGACTATGCTGGGCATTCGACGGCCCGGCCGATTCTAACCTGCTCTCAATCGGTTTCGCACGCGATTCGACTAAGAGCCTATCCCAGAAACGGGTAGATTGTCGATAACTGTTTCGGGCATGGATGCCCGGAAAGGTGGATGCAAGGATGCGATCGAACCGATGGCGATGTTCGGATGAGTTTTGGGCGTTTGTGGAGCCGTTGTTGCCGGTGCATGTGAACAGGGATCCGCTCGGTCGGGGTCGGCCCCGGCAGAATGACCGGGATGCGATGGACGCGATTCTTTTTGTGGCGCGAACCGGTTGCCAATGGAACGCGTTGAACGCCACAGGGATTTGTTCGAGTTCAACGGCGCATCGGCGGTTTCAGGAGTGGACGCAGGCGGGCGTGTTCCTGGAACTGTGGCAGGACGGACTGGCCGTGTACGACGAGTTGAAGGGATTGAACTGGTCTTGGCAGAGCATGGATGGAGCGATGACCAAGGCGCCGTTGGGCGGGGGGAAAAACGGGACCAAACCCTACGGATCGAGCCAAATCCGGCACCAAGCGAAGTTTGCTGACCGAAGCGGACGGAGTTCCGGTGGGACTGGCGGTAGCGGGCGCGAACGTCAACGACTTCAAGCTCGCGCGAAAGACAATCGAGAACATCGCTGTCAAGAGGCCTCGACCGTCACGGCACAGGCCGCAAAACTTGTGCCTGGACAAAGGGTATGACTATAACGAAGTGCGAGAACTGGCCAGGGAATTCCGGTTCACGGCGCACATTCGCTCGCGTGGCGAGGAAGCGAAGTTGATCCGGCGTTCCGCACGGTTTCGTGCTCGCCGTTGGGTGGTCGAACGGACACACAGCTGGATGAATCGATACCGTCGCATTCTGATCCGTTGGGAAAAGAAACCGGAGAATTACACGGGCATGCTACACCTGGTTCTCGGCTGCATCACCTATCAGGCGTCGGGACTGTTTTCGGGATAAGCTCTAAGCGACACTACGGTCGCGTAGCACATCGCACTCTTTATGACCAGGCCTCTGCAGCATCCTCAGTTCTGCCCATTGAAACGAATGGCCTTACCACGGCCCGGCGAAGCCGAAGTGCTTCAATGGGCACGAGCTCGAATCCGGCTCGTTGCCGCTTGCGATTCACGGCACGCAAGATGTTGAGAAACTGACGCCTCACCGGAGCGTACGGTTCAAACGGAATCCGGTGGAACTCCGCCGAGAGCTTCTCGACCGAGCGACGCGTGGCCAAGTCGAGGAAGTACGCCTTGAGCGTCAGGTACTCTGACGGATGAATACGCACTGAGGCGTGCCACTTGCGGTCGGCTCCGAGCTTGTAGCTGATAGAGTAGCCAGCGAAGCTCAACGGCTTCCGGCGAATGTCGCGGAACGTCGGCTCATCCTCGAAGAAACGATGCTCGCCGCGTGTGGCGATCAGCACGAAGAAGCGCCCGTAACGAATGTACTGGATGTTGGCACGACCGCCTCGCTTCCGCCTAGCCCTTGCCCACTTGGAAATCGCGATCTCGTACCGGGCGAGCAGCTTGGCATCCACCGCCAGCGGGCACTTTCGGTCCGGCACCTGCCCGGTCACGTAAAACCAGTATCCGTGTTGCACGTACGCCACGGCAAGTTGTTGGACGAACCCGCCCACGGTTGTTGCTGCACATCGATACATTTCTCCTCCGTACGCGTTTCCAGTAGACAAAGATGGGGACGTTGTTATGGCACAATCTCCCCTGAAAGCCTCAAAACCCTTCCTGTTCGAATACGAACCTCAGTGAGCGGATCACGCGCTGAACGCAAGTAGGTCTCGCAAGTCCTGCTCGCTTGGCCGTCGACCAATCCCCTGCAAGTAGAGCGATGCAATCTCCGCTCTCACCTGCACCGGAACGTCTTCGGGCTCCTTCCATCGCCCGTCGAGTTCCTCAAGATAATCGACCGCCGCATCGCCAATGACACCGCCGCTAACCGTTTCCCACCAAC
>JAJDDR010000544.1 GCA_029260255.1 Phycisphaerae bacterium | reverse complement strand
CGAGTGCAGAAAAACCTGCGCCGCCTGATCGAGCTGGGACAGTTACGACCAGCCATGGAGCTGTCGCTGGAGTTGATGGCCCAGGGAAGCTACCAGGTCGAAATGAGCGATGAGGGATTGATGACCGACGACATCGAGGCGTGTTTCACACCGGTTCTGAAAGCCCTCCCCAGGTGCGACCTGCCGGCAGCCGAGTTGATCGCGTGGTGCGCCGAGATGCTCAAGCGTGACCGCGTGGGATTCATTTGCGATCAGGAACTCCGGACGCTACGACAGCATTTCGAGGCGCCGCGGTCATCCTGCCCCGTCGACCGTCGCCGGCTGACGATGCCGGGCCGCTCAAATCCCCTCCCGCACGCTCACCGGAAAGACACGAATCGCTCTACGAAGTGAGACCGTGGGTTTCCCGTCCGTACCGCCATGAGTGAGCGTCAAACGAGCGCGTTGAGTTGCTTATATGCTTCAGGGGTTACACAATTGGTCAGCCCGTGGATCGACGTGTGATTGTCACCCACCAATCGTCTTTGGAGTCCTGAATCATGGTCGTTCATTTCCATGGATACACCCGACAAGTCGGTACACTGAATCCGGTGGATGATCATGCTCGTGACGCTGGTGGAGAAGGGCAAATGACGAGTCTCTTCGCTGCAGGTGCCTGTAAGAGGTTGCTGCGGGTATGCGTCGGCTGTCTGGGCGCGGTCGTTCTTATCGCCGCAACCTGGAGCCTCAATCCAGTTTATGGATCCGAGGACCTGGCGACGACATCGGCCCAGGGCGGCGGATGTGAGTGGCTCCACGAGCAGTTGACCGCGTCGCATGAGGCGCTGGTCGAGCGCAGTTCGGAGCTGCAAGAGCGCCTGCAGGCCGTCGCGACGTCCCTGCAAGATCTTGAAGACGCGGGCGAATCCATCCCCACCGCGAAACTAGCCGAACAGAAGGACACGCTGACCACGGAACGGGCGGCTTTGCAGAACGAGTTGAAGTTTCTTGAGTCGGCCCACACCGCTTGGCAAGCGGCGTTGGACGCGTGCGAAAACGCCGCCCGACTTCGACATGAACTGGCGCAATTCGAGGCCGGGGGTCAGCCCAGGGCCGAGGACTTCGTCGCCAGCGACGTGACCGCATTGCAGGCTCAGCTCGACCAGATCCAAAGCGCTAGCGCTGCCCAGGAAGAGCCCGAAGATGTGCGCACGTCGCGGCTTGCCCAGCTGGCGGAGCTGATCGAGACGGCTGACGAGCAAGCCAGGCACGTACACGAGCTCGAGCGAGTGGCCGTGAGGGCCCAGGCTGAATCCGCCCGACAGAAACGCGCCGTTCACGATGCAGAGCGTGACCTGCTCGAGGCCAAGCTGGCCGCCGCGCGCGAGGCTGTCGGCGAAGCCTCAGCCGTCCAAGCCACATCGCCCACGAAGGCTCCGGAAGCCGACGAAGCAGATGCACTTAACAAAGAACGACTTGCCCAGCAGCTCGATGCCGAGGCGCGGAACCGCCTTGACTTCGCGCAATCTCGTCTGGACGAAATCGAGGAGCGCTTGGCGCGAGCCTCAGCGGAGGACCACGATACGGCGGGTTTCGAGAATGATCTCGAGTTCTGGAGGCGCGTGGAAACCTATGAACAGCGGCGGCTTCAGCAGGCCGAACTGCACAAACGCTCCGCGCAGCAGAAGGAAGTGATCGGACAACTGCGTCAACGTATCGCGGAGGCAAATACGAGCCTGGAGGAGCTTGGGGAGAAGCGGTCGCAAATGACGCGCCAGCAGCACCAAGAGCGCGCCACCGGGTTCAAGAAGCAGGCCGACGCGATGTTGAAGGAGGCCGACACACTCCATGAGGAGGCAATAGCCGAGGAGAAGGAGATTGAGCCGCTGCAGCAACTCTTGCCCGGTATTGACGCCATCGAGAATGCGTTGCGGGAGCGATTGGATCAGGCCGGCGACTTGCACGATTATCAACGGCTGTCCAGCCACTTTCGTCGTATGAAGCAACAGTATGACACCGAGCGGCAGCAAATCGACTTGGTGGTCGTGACGCGCGAGAACATCGTATACGCCAAGATGCGACAAGCAACCTTGACGCGCGGGCTTGCCGATCTCTATGTGCAATGCGCAGATGTACTGGTGCCGCCGGAACAGTCGTTCTGGGACCGGCATCGCAAGATCATTCATTCCATTGGGATTCTGGCGGCTGTGATCGCGGCGTCGTATGCCGTGCGGTTGTTGATATGGGTGATCCGGCGGGCTCTTTCCGGACTCAACGCGCTGACAAATCGGCGTTTGTCAGTGAAGCGCATCGGCACGTTGCTGAGTTTTGCCGGCAGCATTCTGAAGCTGTTCGTTTGGGTCTTTGGCACTGTGGCCATCCTAAACGAATTCGGAATCGAACCGTCCAAGAGTACCGGTCCGATCGCTTTGGTTGGATTGATCATGGCCGGTATGTTTCAGCAAATCGTGGTCGATTTCGTTAAGGGTTTGGATATCATCGCCGGTCGCCACTACAACGTTGGCGACTTCGTAGAGGTCGACGGCAAGCATGGGCACGTAGTGGACTTCAACGTCAAGTACACGCGGATCCGCTCGCTCTCCGGGCAAGAGTTCAACATCCCCAACAGCCGGTGCGTGCCGTCGCGCCGTTTTCCCGATGGCTTTGTCAGCAACTATGTTGATATCAGACTCAAGTCGCCCGCTGACGAAGATCGGGCAAAGACCGCGATCGGCGCCGTGTGTTCGGACCTCAATCAACGTATCGAGCCCGTCCGAGATGAGCCTATATTGGCACAATGTTTCCACGGTGGGCACGACAGCGTCACACTACGATACCGCGTGCGTGTCTTGCCCGGCTGTGACTGGGTGGTAAGGGATCATTTCATCCCGGCGGTCAAGGAAGCGATGACCAAGGAAGAAGTAGAGCTCGCCGGGGAACCAACGTTCTCCTTCATCAATCGGATCGACACCTTCAGAAAGCTGTTCAGCCGCCGGCTCTCCGAAGAGCAAATCGTCCGTGAAGTCGCGCAGAGCCAAAGCGATCCCGTCGCCGATGAGGACGGTGCGCAGCAACCGACACCCGGTCCGCATCCCGGCTGACGCGAGGTGTTCATGCCGCTGATCCACGCGCCGGGCGAAGCCCAGGTTGACTTCGGATTCGCCGACATCATCCACGACGGCCAGACCACCAAGGTCGCCCCGTTCGTCATGACACTGCTGTACAGCGATGCGGTCTTCTGCTGCTTCTTCCCGCGGGAATGCACCGAGGCCTTCATGGATGGACACCGGCGGGCCTTCGCGTTCTTCGGCGGCCTGCCCAGTGGGAACGTAGAGTTCACCGCGGCTCATTCCCTCCCGCATGGATGGATCGGCTCATGCCCGGTACAATCGCGACCGGTCGATCGAAGGGAAGGAGTGATCGATGGTTGTATCCGGAGCGCTGCTTTCTGTGTTGGCATCCGTCTGTTGGGCGGGCGGCGACACGCCGTGTCTGGCGGTCGACGAGCAGATCAAGCAGATGGTGCGGCAGGTCGACGCCGGTCGCATCGCATCGCACGTTCACAAACTGGTCTCGTTCGGCACGCGCAACACGATGAGCGACACCGAGAGCGACACGCGCGGGATCGGTGCTGCGCGCCGTTGGATTCGCGACGAATTCGAGCGCATCTCCCGCGCGAGCGGTAGGCGGCTGGCCGTCGAGATGGACGGCTATCGGCAGGAGCCCGACGGAGAGCGGATCGTCAAGCCGGTGGACATCGTCAACGTGGTGGCGACGCTCCCGGGCCGGCAGCGCGAGAGCGCCGGTCGGGTGTACATCGTGTCGGGGCACTACGATTCGATCAACTCTGATCCCTCGGACTTCGTGCACGACGCCCCCGGAGGCAACGACGACGCCACCGGTGTCGCGGCCGTTCTGGAGATGGCCCGAATCATGGCGCCGCATGAGTTCGACGCGACGTTGGTTTTCATGGCCGTCGCCGGCGAGGAGCAGGGTCTGCTCGGTTCCGAGCACGCCGCCCGGCAGGCGCGGGCCAAGGGGCAAGACGTCGCGGCCATGTTCACCAACGACATCATCGGCGGCGCCGCACTCAACGATGGGACGAGCGACCGGCGTCAGGTGCGCGTCTTCTCGGAAGGCGTTCCGATGAATGAAATCGCCGAGCAGGCCGGTCTGCGCCTGCGGGCCGGCGGCGAGAACGACTCGCGAGCGCGCCAGTTGGCGCGGTACGTTTCCCGCGCCTGCGACGCCTACGTTCCGAACTTCGACGTGATGATGGTCTTTCGCATGGACCGCCTCATGCGCGGTGGCGATCACAAGCCGTTCTGCCTAGCGGGCTACCCCGGCATCCGATTCACCGAAGTGTACGAGAACTACGATCATCAACATCAGAACGTCCGTGTCGAGGACGCGGTGCACTACGGCGACCTGCCGGAGTACGTTGATTTCGACTACGTCGCCAACGTCGCCCGCGTCAACCTGTCCGCCCTGGCGTCGCTGGCCCGCGCTCCGGGTGCCCCACGCGACGTGCAGATCGTGGCCGCCAAACTGGGGCAGGGCACGCACCTTCGCTGGAAAGCGAACGTCGAACCCGATCTGGCGGGCTACGACATACTCTGGCGGGAAACGACGGCGCCGGAATGGCAATGGTCGCAGCGCGTCGGTATAGTGACTGAACACTGGATTCCGCTGTCCAAGGACAACTACTTCTACGGCGTTGCCGCCGTCGACCGGGAAGGGCACCGGAGTGAGGCCGTCTTCCCTGCGCCGATGAAGAAGTGACTTACCGAAGGACGCATGCGATGGCTACCGCAGAGATTCACCCTGTCGGACCCGGCGAGTTCACGCGTATCGCCGAGATGCACAATCTTATGTTTCGCCCGTCGCAGAACGCCGGTTTCTTCGCGCGCCGGATCGCGGGAAAGAGAAACGTCCTCACGCTCATCGCCGAGTTGGAAGGCAAGCCGGTCGGGTTCTCCTGTGGGTACGAACTGAGGCCGACAACGTACTACAGTTGGCTGTGCGGCGTGCTCCCGGACGTACGCCGGATGGGCATCGCAAGTCAGTTGATGGCCGCCGAACAGGCCTGGGTGGTCGAACAGGGCTATGAGATGGTGCGTTTCGAGTGCAACAACCAGGCCCGTCCGATGATTCACTTCGCCGTGCGCGACGGTTACGACATCGTCGGCATCCGCTGGGACACGCGTAGCGCGTCAAACCTCGTGATTTTCGAGAAAACACTCCATCCGCACGAATAGCGCGCCGCCCGATCGTCCGATATAGAGGGGACCATGGCCGAACCGATCCCCCAGTGTCTGCGCAGAACGTACGAAATCGTCGCCGGCATGCCGAACCGGGCCGTCGACGGCGCGCTGGCCGGCATGTTGGCCTCGCTGAATGAGTCGTTGTCCACCCTGGCGGTGACGAAGCTGATCGAACGCGGCAATCTCCCCGGGTTGATCACGCTCGTGTCCGGCTACAACGGGTACGACGATCACCTGAAGGCCCTCGTGCGTGAGCACATCGTTGCGCTCCACGAAGCCGCCCGCCGGGCGATCGCGTCTGACGCGGTTGATACGCGGCTGAGCACCATCGAGTTGATTCGCGCTTCACGAAACTGCCCATTGGCCTACCTGCTCAGCGAGGCGCTGACCCGTCGATGCTCCCGAACCGCGATGGCCGCCGCCACCGCACTCAAGACGCTGGCGCTCTCCGTGATCGATCGGCGCGCGGCCGGTGGCGACGCCGCGCAGCAGCGCGGTCTTTGCGGCGAAACCCAACACCTCGGCGAGGCGCTGCGTGCCGGACTGGATTCTTGGCAGACCCACCACCGCATCGAAGTACTCGAAGCCAGCATGTTGCTGGCCGACGTCATGGAGGCGGCACTGTTCAAGAAGGTGTCGCAGCCGCGGTCGCCGCTTGCGTCCGCCGTCGGCAATCTGCTCCGCGCAGACAATTCTCCGGCGATGGCGGCGTTCAGTCTGCGCGCCTTGGGCGTCCCCGAGCTGAGAGCGTTTGCAGTGGAACGTATCAGCGCGGCCGAGGACCCCGCGTTCATCGAACGACTGGTGGACGAGATGTGGGTGACGGTCGATCCCGCTGCCGAGAATGGCTGCGCTTCGATTCGTACCATGGTGTGGCTGGAGAATGGCGCGCCCGCTCAGCCTGATCTGAGCGGTCCACGCGGCGCGAAGGCCGTTCGGCTCGTCCGCGCTAGCGGCATGCCGCTGGACCGCAAGCTCGGTGCTTATCGAAAGTGGATCAACGGCGCGTGCGACGCACTGGGCCGGGCCGCACTCTGGCAGCTGACCGCGATGGACACCCCGGAGGCCACGCGCGCGCTCGAAGCCGTCGCGGCATCGGGTTCTCGCGAGGCGGCGCAAATCGCTGCCCAGGAACTCTTTCGCCGCAAGCCCGCCGCGGGCTTGCCGGCGTCGCGCGGCGTCGGGGAGACCCGTTCGGAAGACGATTCGGAGGTGGCAGCCTACTGGGAGCGATTCGACGAGCTTGACCACGACCGCCGCGTTCGGATCGGCCGTCGGTTGCGGAAGAAGTACGAGAGTTCGTTCGAGCAGCGGCTTCGCAACGCGCTGAGAAACGTCGAGTTTGTGCACCGCGAACGCGCGATGCGGATGATCCGGGATTTGCGTCTGGGACACGAGATGCCCGAGCGCGTGTTCGCGCTGACACGGGATAGCGATGAACGCATCCGCAGTCTCGCGGTCGCGATGCTCTCCGAAATCGAGGGTCCCGCCGCCGTTCGCATCCTTCGCCGCGCGCTGGAGGACACCGATCCGCGCGTCCAGGCGAACGCCATCGAGGTCATCCGCGATCAGGACGTTCATCGCTGGACGCGCGAGCTCGGCGATCGGTTGCGTGGCAAGCACAATCGTGTCCGTGCCAACGCAATCAAGACGCTGCTTCGTCACCGTGAGCGCGATGCTGCCGTGGCGCTCCTTTCGATGCTCTCCGATGCGTCTGCCGCCCATCGGATCAGCGCGCTGTGGGTGGCGGAGCAGCTCGAGTTGGCGTCGCTCCTGCCCCGGGTTCGCCGGATGGCGATCAGCGATCCGGACGCGCGGGTTCGTGATCGGGCGGACGAGGTGCTCCGTTGCGAGCAGTTCGCCGGCGTCGGTTTTGGTGATATGTCGGACCCGCGCGAGGTCGAGTCGTGACGAAACTCCTGCTGCAAGCTCCGTGGAAGGCCGTGGGCAAGCACTTCGAGAGTGGCGGCGACATGCGCGAGGTGCTCACCGCGGTACTCACCATTGCCGCGCTGTTGACACTGCTGATCGTCGTACACTACGTACTCGGAAAGCGGTCCGACAGAACGCCTCCCAACGACCCTCAAAAGCTATTCCGCGCGACGCTCGCCAGGCTCGACCTCGGGGTGGTCGAACGTGATCTACTGAGGCTCTTGACCCGCGAACTACGCGTCGCACAGCCGATCACGCTGGTCCTCAGTCCGGAGGTGTTTCGCGCGCACGCCGGGCGATGGTCCGCGAATCGCAGGCAGAGCGGCGTTCCTTTGTCGAACGATCAACGGGCGCATCTCGACGGGCTTTGTCGATCGCTGTTCGATGAGCCGCTACGGCCGGAGATCGGCGACGATCGGGCGTAGGCGCTCGTCGTCGGCCGAGCCGCCGGAGACGACCCCCGATCGAACGACCGTGATCGACCGCGGCGCGACGTAGATCGAGGATGGCGTGCCATCAGCCGCCGGCGCGTCCACGCACGCCGCAAACCGCCCCAGCATGTCCGCCCGGATCGCGCGATTGTGACGAGCGGTGTTGGACGCGGTTGCGTCGCCGGGCGGGGGTTCGAGATACCGGTGAAAGAACCCCGCCCACACCACGAGACCGGGTGTGTTGCGATCGGCGCTGTCGAGAAGCTCCGAGATGAATCGCCGGCGCAGCCCATCATCTTCGAGAACCGGCAAACAGAGCAGCCGCATCGCCGTTCCGTCTTCACTCCTGACATTGTAGACGAGGGCGGCGTCGTGTGTGCCGGCTCTGACGAGCTCTTGGCTCACCGGCTTCATCGGTGATCCCACAAGTACCGCCGTGCAGACGCCCCGGGTCGCCGTGGTCGGAAGAGCGGCGCGGTGCCATTCGCCGTCGAGCGCGGATGCGATCGCGTCGGCTTGATCGATCGACCGCAGACCCTGGAGCATGACGACGCCCGGGTGCAGCTCATTGAGTAACGCGGCGATCCGTCCGTCGCCTACCGGCTTGGCGGAACCTCCACTGCGCACATTCCAGAAGACGACCCGTACGATGTTCTCCTCCGGTGGCCGACGGAGCGGATTGGGGTCGACGGGGTCCTGCAAACCCGAATTTGAAAGGTAGAATGCGCCGGCGAAAACGACGACGATGCTGAGTGCGATTGGACCCGCAGGGATTCGATGCATAGCCCCCAACTCTTCGCGCGACGCTATCCCAACTCGTGAAACGTCAAGTCGTCCGTCCCCACATCGAGGACGGCTACGGTCTTGGGACTCGCCCGATGCAGCGCGCCGGGGTTGATCACGCGCAACGCCCCCACGCGCTCGTCCCGCCGGAGATGCGTGTGACCGTGCAGGAGGTAGTCAGCGTCCTCGATGTCCGCCATGCGCCGCGCCTCGCGCTCGTGACCATGGAACACCGCGAAACGCTTGCCGCCGAGTTCGACGCGCAGGGGGACCGACGCCGGATCGGGCAGTCCGACGGTTTGGAGAAAGGCGCGCACCGCGCCGTCGACGAGGTCGCAGTTTCCCCACACGAAGTGGCATGGTCTTGGGAGCATCTCCTCGAGAACCTCGATGCCCCCGACGTCGCCGCAGTGGATCACGTGCACCACGTCGTGTGCGTCGAACAGCGACATCGCACGCCGTACCACCTCGAAGCGCCCGTGGCTGTCCGAGAGGATTCCCACACGCATGGTCAAGTCAGTCCCTTCAGCAATCCGATCGCCTGTGCCGTCATTGTAGCAAACGGCACGGGACCCGACGAGTAGCCGAGCATCGTCCTGAGGTGCGCGTTCGTCAAATGTTTGAAAGTGTTGTGGGATCGGGGGCACGGTCACCGCACGATTCGTGCGGTGTCGACGACGGCTGCGGGTGAAGAAACTGCCGGATGGTCTTGATGAGTTCGTGCCGGTCGATCGGCTTGGTCGCGTAGTCGTCGCAACCGGCGGCCAGACATTTCTCGCGGTCGCCGGACATGGCGTGCGCCGTCAGCGCTATGATCGGCATGGCATAACCGCGTTCACGCAGGATTGCGGTGGCGTCGTAGCCGCCGAGCACCGGCATCTGCATGTCCATCAACGTGATGTCGAAGGGACGACCGTCTTCGAGGGATGCGAGTGCCGCGTCAACGGCGAGTTGCCCGTTCTCCACGAGGGTCACCTCGGCGCCGGCCTTTTTCAGCACGTGTGAGATGAGACGTTGGTTGTCGGGACCGTCCTCGGCGAACAGGATGCGGCAGTTCTGAAGCAGCGGTGTCTCCTCCTGCGGCGGTGTTTCTTGACTCGCCGACTGGAGTTCGACGCTTTCGCTGTCGCAGGTGACGAGCCGGACGCCATTCAGCGATCCGGTGGCGACCGTGCAGCGGAAGCAGGATCCCCTTCCGACGCGACTGTCGACGAGCGAGATGTCGCCGCCCAGCAATTGGGCCAGTCGTTTGCTGATCGCCAGCCCCAGTCCCGAACCTCCAAACCTGCGCGCCGTCGACGCGTCGGCTTGGCTGAACGGGTGAAACAGCCGCCCGATCTCATCGTCGTTCATCCCGATACCCGAGTCGCGAACGTCAAACTGCAAGCACGGGGCGTCACCGGGTACGAATCGAACGGTGAATTCCACACGACCCAACTCGGTGAATTTGACGGCGTTGCCCAGCAGGTTGAACAGAATCTGACGCAGGCGCGTCGGATCGGTACTGACGGTCTCCGGCAGCGGTCCTTCCTTCCTGGCGGGCGACGAATTCGAGTCCCTTTGCGTCGGCGCGGATCCTCATCAGCTTGGCGATGTCTGTCACGATTCCGCGCGGTGTGCAACTCAGTGTTTCAACGGCCATCTTGCCGGACTCGATCTTCGAGAGATCGAGTATGTCGTTTATGATCGCCAGCAGGTGCTCACCGTTGTTCTTGATGGTCTGGACGGCTTCCGCCTGCACGGGCGTGATAGACCCGCTGGTCTCCGGTTCCAGGAGTACGTCGGAGAACCCGAGGATGGCGGTCATCGGCGTTCGGATTTCGTGGCTCATGTTGGCCAAGAACTCGCTCTTGGACCGGTTGGCGGCTTCCGCCGCCTTCCCGGACATGTCGAGTTGGAGGTTGGTTATGAGCAGGTCGTCGCGGGCGTTCTCCAAATCGTGCGTGCGCTCGCTCACGCGATGTTCGAGGTCGTTTTGCATGCCCAGCAGCGTTCGGTCCCGCTGCTGGATCTGCTCGAGCATCGCGTTGAATGCGTCGGTCAGGTCTCGGCGGGCGTCGCGCGGACGCCGCTCTGTTCTCGCCAGTCCACACGAGTGGTCGTGGCGTGGATGTGCTTGTGGTCTCTCGATGCCTCCCACCGCCGGCACACCGACGGTGTCAGCGCAGCGGTGCGATGCGGACCGGCGATACCCGCAACGGACGGTCCGCGGGTACGCACCCGGATCGCTGTCAAGACCGTACCCGTTTGGATATCGGTCGCGATGAAGCTGGGGTTAAGGGCGATAACCGTCAGTCACAGGCCTCTGGACGCGGAGGTCTCCGGTTCCGCGGTTCCGCGCGCAGCAATAGGGCGATGCACGCCGAGGTGACGGCGGTGCATCGCCCTTGAATCGGGAACCATGGACTCATAATACCGAGCGATCCGCCCCGTGTCGGGGGTGGGCATCGCTCAGCGGATGCGCGAAGACACCTTTCCAGTGGTGACGGTGATGACGCCCGGGCTTGAGCCACTGACCTCGATCTTGCCGTCATCGGTGGCGATCAGGTACGTCTGGTCGCCGTTCTGTTCGTCGGCGGCCACGTCCACGACGAACGCGCCGACGGCGTCCGGCGAGACGCGGTACGTGTAGGTGGCCAAGTACCCTGCGGCGGCGGTCCATGTGCCGCCGCTGTCCAGACCGGAGAGCATCTGCCCGGTGTTCGGGTTGAACGCGTCGAATCGGTCGGGTGCGCCGTGGAAGACGAAGTCCCGGCGGCCCTTGATCGAGACATCCACCAATTCGAGATGGCCGCGGCGCCCGCCACTGACCTTCAGGTGCAACTGGTAGCTCTGGAGATCCTGCAGGGGCTCGCGAACGAATACGTCAACGTCGACGAGCTCGCCGGCACGCGCCGATCGAACGGACGGTCGGGCGTTGAGGCTCGCGTGTCCAACGACGATCGGGTCATGTTCCGGCGCGGGTCCGCCGCAGCCGCACACGTTTGTGCCCGCAAAACACGTCAGCGCGTGGTTGGCGTCGTGGATGTTGCAGAATCCGTCCTGAGGACAGGCGCCGAAAGCACCGCCGGCGTCGACGTTGATGCTGTCACACGCGTTGGTGCCCGCAAAGCAGGTCAGCGCGTGATTGCGGTCGTGGATGTTGCAGAAGCCGTCGATCAGGCAGGCGCCGAACGCGCCGCCGACGTCAGCGGGGACGGCCCGCGGGACCGAGCTGCATACGGTCGCGTCGCACGCGCACCACGCGCAGACGTCGTCCGTCACGCCGTCGGTGTTGGCGTCGCAACACTCCGCCGCCGTGCCGCCCGGGCAGGACGGTCCGGACCCGATGCAGAAGCAGCTTCCGTCACAAGTGCTGCTCCCCGGTCCTCCGCCGTTATCACACAGGGTCGCTGCGGGAGCACACGCGTCGGGGCAGGCAGCACTGTCACCGGCACACTCGTCCGCGACGTCGCATTCATCAGCCGCGGGCCTGCACACGAAACCGGCCGCGGTAAACTGGTTCATCGGGCACGTCGCGTCTCCGACGCAGATTTCCACAACGTCGCACAGGCCCGCCGCGGCTCGACACACGGTGCCGACCAGCGTGCCAATGTCCTGAAAACACGTACCGTCAGCGGGATTGCACGTGCCGATTGCGCAGTCATCGTTGAGCAGGGTGCAGTCAACGGGTGCCCCGGCCTGGCACGAGCCGCCCAAGCACACGTCGCCCACCGTGCATGCGCTGCCGTCGGAACACGGTGCCGTGTTGTTCCAGTGGATACAGCCGCTCGCGGGAACACACGAGTCTCCGGTACAGAACTCCTGGTCGTCGCAGCTCAACGGGCCGCCACCCACGCAGTTGCCGGCGGAACAGGTGTCGTTGATCGTACACACGTCGCCGTCGCTGCACGAGAGGCTATTGTCCGTCGAGACGCACGCGCCGCCCACGCAGGTGTTGGTCGTGCAGAGATTCCCGTCTTCGCATTGGGCGTCCCCGCCGCATTGCGGCGCCGTTACGGGATTCAGGCTGAACGCCTCGACGACGTCGAGTTGGCCACCGTTTTCCGCGTCGATGACGTAAATCGCCTCGATCGAGATGATCCCGAGCACATCGTGCAGGTTGTCCAGATCGAGGTACATCAAGGTTACGATGTTATGCAGCCCGGTCGGCGAAGGATCGTCGCCCGGCGGGATTCTGAGCGTGTCGATATCGGCACCCTGGGTCCCGCCCGTGTAGCTGAGAAAAACGAACTGGCCCGTCTGATACGTTGACCAGCCTTCGGTATCGAGAACCTCGACGACGATTCCGAAATCATCGTTCGCACCGCTTTCGACCGATCCGGTCGGATTGTTACGTACGTTCACATCGATGATCGCGACCTCGAACGTGCGCGTCGTCGTCGCATTGGTGAGCGGGTTCGTTGGGTCTCCCGCGTCTCCGTCGGGATCGACAAAGTGCATATTCTCCGACGGGCTGAACGCGCCGCCGAACGTCCGCGTGTCCGGGAGGTTGAGCCTGATTCCGCGTATCGTCTGCGTCGACAGACACAGCCCGCCACCCAAGCACGTGTTCGGAACCGCCGTACACGGGAATCCGGGCGTCGTACCGCCCTGACAGCAAAGCTGAGTTGAGATGCTATCGTTGTACGTGTTGTCCCCACTCAGCACCACGGCCGACAGTGCAACGGTATCGGCGAAATCGAGCGTCCCGAGCGGTCCCGCCGGGCTGAGCCAGTTGGTGCATTCCTCACCACCACCCAGGGGGGCGGGCAACTCCTTGACAGGCACCGTCGCCACGATCAGCGGGTTGGCCTGCCCCCAGTAGGTCACTTTGTCGCGGAGGTTCGTCAGGGGGTCCAGCAACTCGGCGCCCGAGCCCTCGGTCTCCAGCAACGTAATGTCGGGCTGCGCGGCCAGAAAGATGCCCAGGTCCGTACCCAACAGCTCGTTATTCACACCGGCTTCGTCGATCAGACCGTGCAGAGCGAGAAACACCGTGGTCTCAATGGGATCACCGTTGACGTCGAGACCCTTTGTCGGCTTGAATACCGTTGGGTGCACGGTGCTGTCCTGTGTTCCATTCAGCGCGGCCAGTCCGGCGCCGTTGTTTACGCCGGTGAAGGTCACCACCGTCGCCGCGGAAGCACCCGCGGCGCTCGTGCCGCTGGGATCGCAGGTGAACAGCAGTGTGGGGAACCCGTAGGACTGACTGGCGACACCCGTGACTCCCGAGCCGATCGCAATCGTCCCGATGCTCGCATCACTGGACGCGCCGGCGCTGATCGGCGTGATGTCGATCGGAAAGTTGCCGCCGATGTTCGCAACCGGAATCGGAACAGTCCCCGCTGTCTGACTCAGCAGTGCGGGAGCGGGATTCGCCGGCACGCCCAACTCGGGAGCCGAACCCGCCCTGACGACACGCCCCGGCGTCGGCACGAACGGACCATCCGCCTGAATGTGTTGGTACGCGACCTGCGCGTCGGTGGCGGGGTTGTCAGCGGCTGCGGTTTCCGTTGTCTTTGCCACGTCGACATACTTGCGCGCATATCCGCTGGCCCCGGCGGCAATTGACAGAACCCCCACTTTCTCCGGAATCTGCGCCACCAGCAAACTGAAGGCGCCGTTCAACGGGAGAGTCTGCTCCAGATCTTTGCACGCGGCGGGATCCGTCGCGCACCCGGTCACGAGCGGGTCGTACGGCTGCAGAGTGACATTGAACGCCCCGGCGTCGTTACCCGCGCAGCCGTCAAGCAGGGCGGCAGGCCTGAGTCCCACGGTGGCGGAGGGGAGATTGGGGTCCGCGCCGGCGGTACAATCACCGGCGTGCTGATCGTCGCACAGCTCGAGGTACCCCGGCACCACGCCGCGGTTCATCAGCAGATACGCGCCCGAGCCGTTCTGGACGATGCCGCTGCTGGTCTCGCCGACCAGGTCGATCAGGTTCTCCGCGTCCAAGAGAGGGAAATTCGTCGTGTTGGGCGGGGGGGGATCGGGAGGGGGAGGGGCGCCGAAATGATGCCCGTTGATCGCAACGAACGTGTACGTGCCGTCCGTTGCGGTGATGCCCCCATTGATGAGCCCGACACGCGTGCCCGGCGCGCCTGCCAGTGCGGTAGGCGCCGGCACCAGGCAGTCTTCATTCACCCCTGCGCAGTTGTCGAGAAACACGTCGCAAGGAAGCATGCTGGATGCGCACGTTCCTTGAGCGAGACTGCCCGCATAGTCCACCGATCCAAGAACGACCACCCCGCTGGACGGGCGCGGGATCGTCCCCGCGGGACACATCGCCGGGTTGTTCAGGACGCAAAACGTCGGCAGATCGAATCGGTAGTTCACCAGCGTGTTGCCGGTACTGCTCCGGTCGCCTTCGATCTCATAAAAAGTCATGTTCAGCCCGGCCGCGCTGAGTCCGGCCGCGAGCCCGGTTTCTGTCGGCAACCAGATCTCGATGTATTCCTGGTGCTCGTTGGTCGGGTTACGCCCGACCGGACCGTCGGCCGCGTCCACCGGATCGCTAAAAACCTCGGTAATAATAGGGTGATCCGGGTCGGCGCCGAACGCCGAACACACGCATATCACCAGGGTCAGGCACCCGTACAGGTACCCCGTCGCTCTTCCACATCCGTTCATCTGACTTCTACTCCGTTGTTGATTGTTTACAAGCTGTCGTCCATGGCGCGCCAGATCTCGTCCATAATCGGATTCTCCAGCACGCTGAACGGCGCCCCCAATTCGTTATCCGTGAAGATGCCGGGGTTCGACACCCACGACACGTGTCCGTCGATGAAAGAAGCGTTGAGCCCCTTCTTATGACCGGATTTGATCACCTTGGGAAGGTGATTCAAGTCGCTGAAGATCGCGATGGTCTTACGAAACTCGCTCAGCGGACGACCGGTCAGCAAGTGCCGACGGGCGTAACCCGCGCGCGTGTCGAATCCCTCGTTCGGCGGCCACGGGTTGTCGTCCGAGTCCTCCGTGTGAAACCGATCCTTCTGAAAAGGGCAGTAGACCAGCTTGACCTCGTGAAGCAGGCTCTTGTTGGAGGTGAGCGGTCCGAAGTTGTACTCGCGGCTACCGCCGTCGAAGATCAGGTAGTTGTATTGCCAGGTGCCGTCGCCCGGTGCATTGCTCAGCGGCTGGAACTTCTTGTTGGTTTCGAGGAACAATGTCTGCGCGAGGAATATCGAACGCAGATTCGTCTTGCACAGCGTATCTTTGGCCGAGCCCCTCGCCGTCTTTAGCGAAGGCAGCAGGATGCCCATCAGCACAGCGATGATCGAAACGACCACCAGCAGTTCGATGATCGTGAACCCGCCTGTCGTCTTGGGGCGCTGCGGGGCACGCCCGACGCGGGGATGCACGGAGTTGTAACCAGTCGTTCTTCGGCACATGCGAATTCCCCCCTAGTCTACGTAGCCAAGCGCGCGGATTCTCTCTTCGAGTGAATCATCGATCTCGTAACTGTCATGTTCCACGGCCGACGAGCTGACCTTCCGCCACCAACCATCAAGTTCGTCGAGCAGCATCCGCCCGACGGATTCGTACTGCGTATCGCCGGAGAGGTCTTCGCGCTCCGATCGGTCCATCACCGTATCATAGAGCTCGATGTGCACTTTGTGCGGGCATTCGTCAATCAGCCGCCCGATGCCCGCCGATCGGTCCAACTCGCCGTCTTGCGGCTGAAACTTGTACGTCCGATGCAGTTTCCACCGGCCTTTTCGGACGCTGTGCACGTACCGCCGACCCACGCGCAGCTCCGCAAAAACGGGGGCGTCCGTATCGACCTCGCCGGTCAGATCGACGCCGGGCATCTCGTTGTCGACGCCGCCGACGGCCAACAGCGTTTTCGCGAGGTTGACGTGGCTGACCGGATTCGCATGTCGCACGCCGCAAGCGCCACCCGGAATGGATGCGACAAGCGGCACGTGCGTTAACTCGTCGTAGACCGACTGCCCGTGACCGATCCGGCCGTGGTCCATGAACTCCTCACCGTGATCGGCGGTGACGAAGACCGCCATCTTGTCGCGCAGCCCACGTTCATCGATCGCCTTCATCGCGAGTTTGATCTTTCCATCGAGCCGCCGCACCGCCGCGTCGTACATCCGGATCATCTGCGTGAGTTGATCCTCGGTGATCTTGGCTTCCTTGCGCGCGATGGCCTGGCGGAGCTTTCCGAAATCGCGGGCGCTGAAGTCGCGGAAGTAGTTCGTGTCGCGGTCACCGCCGAACTCCTGCATATGGCGGCGTCTCGGCTTGTAAGGCCAATGCGCTTCGAGAAAGTGCAAGTACGTGAACGTCCGCGCGCCGCGCTCTTGGTCCAGCCACTTGCCCAGGGAATCGAGGATCCTATCCGCCTTGCCGGCGGATGGATCGTACACGTGGAACCCGCGGTTGAGACGGCTGAATTCCCCGAGTTGGGCGTTGTTTATGAACGCGCCGCACCGCCAGCCGGCGGCGGCAAAGGACTCCGCCAGGGTGGGTGCATTGGATTGAAGGATGTCCGTTGTCGCGGCGAGCTTGCCCTTGCTGCGCTTGATGCCCTCGAACGCCCCGTGCTCGGTCGGGTAGAGCCCGGTAAGCATGGACGTCACCGACGGCTTGGTCCAGGAACTGACGCTGTGGGCATGCTCCCAGAGGAGCCCGCCCCGCGCCAGCCCGTCCAGGGTCGGCGTCGTCTCGCGGTCGTACCCGTGTGCCGAAACGTGGTCCGCACGCAGACAATCAATAACGATAACCAGAACGCCCTCAGCCATAACGCTCAAGCCCAAAGCCACGTGGAAAAGAGACGTACGCGGAACACCCGCGACGTCCAACGCTTCCCGCTTATAACACCCTCCGGACCAGAATCGGAGCACGATTAGCGAACGCTAATACTGTTTGTCTGCTCCGGGCACCGACTGATACGATGCGGCAGTCCAATCGGTACGGCACAGCCGCCGGATCGCTCACGGTATTCGGCGGCTTGTGACCCCACTCGCGGCAAGAGCCGTGCCAGGCGACGGAGCCCTGGGTTGAGTGTCCTTAAGTTGTTCTTATGAATGAATTTACGTTTCATGGACCGTTGTGTCGCGCGAATCCGGGTCGAAGCGGACACGGCGAGTTCTCGCCCAGATCGAGAGTTTACCCACGGCTTATCCGGACGTGCTGCGGCACGCCGAACGGAGGGGTCGGATCGTAATTGCTTTCTATAAAAGATGTTGCGGTGGTTGTCGAACAGTGACACGCGTTGGCACGAGTGTTGCCCTGTGTGTGTATCCGATCGACCGGCTCACCTAGGGAATCGTTGAAGGACGGACAATAATGCTGCTGCCGATGTACAACAACAACTTGGCGGGCACCACCCAGCGGATGATGTTCTATTGCCACGACAGCATGGGCGTGGGGCATCTCCGGCGTGGTGTCGCGATCTGCACCCATCTTGCGGAGAAGTTCCCGCGGGCCTCGTTTCTCCTGGTCACTGGCTCGCCGTATGTTCCGCTGTTCAAGCTTCCGCAGGGTGTTGACTACATCAAGCTCCCGGCGCTGACCAAGGACCCCGCCGGCGCGTACCACAGCAAACATCTGGGGCTTCGCGTTCGGCAGCTTCTCCGATGCCGTCGGGCGATGATCCTGGCGACGGTGCAGAGTTTTCAGCCGTCGGTGTTCCTGATCGACAAAACTCCCGTCGGAGTCTGCCAGGAGATGGTGCCCACTCTTCGGTGGATCCAGCGCAATTGCCCGAACACGCGTGTCGTGTTCGGCATGCGCGACATCGAGGACTCGCCGGAAACGACCATCCGTCAATGGGCACGGCAGGACGTACCGGCCGTCCTCGACGAGTGTTTCGATGAAGTCTGGGTATACGGTTCCGAATCCGTGTACGATGTGGTGCAGGAATACAAGCTGACGCAGCGCGTCGAGGACAAGCTCCAGTACACGGGCTACATTCGCCGCGCGCCGTGCGACCACCCCGTGACGAAGAGCGAGCAGAAGAGCGTCCTGGTGACCGTCGGCGGTGGCTCGGACGGCGAGGCCGTTCTGCTGGCTTATCTCGCCGACGCGGCTCATCGGGTCGCCGAGACGGGCGCGCGTTCGACGATCGTCGGCGGTCCGGATCTCCCCGAAGCGACCGCCAGGCAACTTCGCTTGGCCGTCAGCACCCTCCCGAATACCTACTGGCTTGACCACACCGGCTGCATGAGCTGTCTTATGCGGCAGTCCGATGCGGTGGTCTCGATGGGCGGGTACAATACGATGTGCGAGATCGTGTCGTTCAAGAAACCCGCGCTGATCATTCCGCGCGTGAGCCCGCGCTACGAGCAGGCGATCCGCGCCAGTCGCTGGGACCAGTTGGGCATGATCAAGGCGATGCACCCGACGACACTGACTCCGGAGCGCCTCACCGACCGGGTGATGGAGATGCTCTACGACCCGCAGGCTCCGGATCACACGCAACTGGACATGGGCGGCCTCGATTGTATCGGCGACCGGTTTTCAAGTATGTGGTCTTCGGGGGGGCGTCGTGAAGCTGCTGTATGTGTGTAGTGATTTCGGGATTCCCCCCGCGGGGACCAAGGGCGCGTCGATTCACCTCCGAGCCATCACGCGCGCGCTGTGCGAGTCGGGTCATACCGTACAACTGATGAGCCCGCGCGGCAGCGCCGGCGATTCGCATCCCACCGAACTGCTGGACCTCGGTCCCGTCGACCCGGCGGAGCAGTTGGTCACCGACGTCCGTCGCTGGCTGAAAAAGCACGAACTTCCCCACGCCGTGACCGGTGAGATTCGCTCACTGGCGTACAATGTCTTCGCCGTAGAGCGTGCCGTGCAGGTGCTCCGCGATGATCCGCCCGACGCGATCATCGAGCGGCTGTCGTTGATGGGGCACGTTGGTGTCGATCTCGCTGAACGTCTGGGCGTGCCGCTCATCGTGGAAGTCAACGCGTTGCTCAGTCGCGAGGCGAGTCAGTTCCGTGATCTGCAGATGGGGGCTCTCGCCGCTCAGATCGAGATGCGGGTCCTCAACCTGGCGGACGCGATCATCGTCGTGTCAGAAGAATTGAAACAACTGCTGGTCGATGCCGGCGTCGCGCCGGACAGAATCCGGGTCGTTGCCAACGGCGCGGATGTCGATTCGTACGATCCGTCGTCCGACGGCGAGGCGGTCCGCGCGGCCCTCGGTCTGAACAACGCGTTCGTGGTGGGCTTCGTGGGGAGCCTGAAGAGTTGGCATGGTGTGGACTTGCTGGTGTCCGCGGTCCAGCGTGTCTGCACTCGAGTCCCGGGAGTCCGATTGCTGATCGTCGGCGCCGGTCCGATGGAAAGCGCTTTGCGGACGCAGGTCGAAGAGGCCGGGCTCGAAAACG
>JAJDDR010000543.1 GCA_029260255.1 Phycisphaerae bacterium | reverse complement strand
CCTGCCGATCGCATGTACGCCGGTGACATACCAGTATCCTCCGTTACGCGTCGTGGATCACCCGAACACCTCCATCATAACGAACCGCTCCTGTCATTCCCAGCGCAGCGAGGAACCTAGCCGATATGCCCTTCCGGCCAGATTCCTCGCTGCACTCGGAACGACGATTGCGTCGCTCCCAAATGGACAAGAGACGCTGTGACTACCGAATGACGATCTCCATGGGCATCATGGTGATGACGCTTTCGGAGCGAAGCAACTCGATGCGTTGCAGCATTTGCATCATGGCCTTGGCGCGCATGGGCTCGAGCTGTCGGACGATCGGGAGAATCGCCTCGACCAGCGGCGATCTCCGGGCGAACAGCGACACACCGGCTCGCACGGAGATGTCGGAGGGGCGCTCGCCTTCGCCGCTCATCTCACCGAGGAGAATCTGAATGAAGTCCTTGGTCTCGGGGATAGTGCGGACTTCGTAGTCGCTAATCTGCGCTTTGCGTGCGGCGAACTCGACCGCGTCGTGCAGCCCGCCGATCTTGTCGATGAGCCCGACGTCCAGCGCCTGCTTGCCGGTGTAGACGCGCCCGCCGGCGAGCGAGTCCAACGGCTTGGTGAGCTTGTCGCCGCGGCACTTGGTGACGTGTCCCTTGAAGACATCGTATATCTCGTTCATCCAGTCGGTGATCTTTTGACGCTGGCCGTCGGTGAACCGTTCGCGCGAGTTGAGCAGGTCGGCGTTCTCACCGCGCTTGAACGGCACCCAGTTGATGCCGATCTTGTTCCACATGTCGGTGGTCACGATCTTCCCGCCGACCACGCCGATCGATCCGGTGATGGTCGTGGCGTCGGCGAAGATGGCGTCCGAACCGCAGGCGACGTAGTACCCGCCGCTGCCGGCGACGTTGCCCATCGACACGATGAGCGGCTTCTGCTCGCGCACTTCTTCGGTGGCCCGCAGGATGATCTCACTGGCCAGCGCGGATCCGCCCGGTGAGTCGACGCGAAGGACGACGGCCTTCACCGAATCGTCATCGGCTGCTTCGCGAAGTGCCTTACGTATGTCACCGCTGAAGGCGCCGCTCGATCCGCCGAAAGGGCTGGGTTGACCGTAGCCGGGGACGATGGCGCCCTCGACGTAGACGATGCCGATGCTCGGGGCGCGATCCTTCGATCCGCCTCCGCCGAACATCTCGCCCAGGACGGAGAAGAACGCGAACGGGTTGGAGAAGTCGAACTTGACGCCGCTGTCGTCATCGTAGCGGTTGTCGATCTCGATGCCCTTGCCGTAGATGCTCTTGACCTCTTCGATGAACTCGTCGCGGTACTTCACGGAATCGACCAGCCCGGCTGCCAGCGCCCGCTCGGCGGTGTAGGGACCGCCGTCAATCATCTTGCGCGCCTGCTTGGGAGTGATGTCGCGGGATTGCGCGATCATGTCCACGAGCCCCTCGTACAGCCCGTCGAGAAGCCAGTTGAGGTTTTCCCTTGCGGGCCCGCTGGGCTCGGTACGCGTGAAGATCTCCCCCGCCGACTTGAAGTCGCCGATGTGGATGATGTCCGCGGCGCAGCCGATCTTGGTCAGCAGGTCTTTGGCGTAGAGCCCTTCGCCGTACATGCCGGTCAGCCAGACGTCGGCGGTCGGCACGATGCTGAGGTCACTGGCGGCGCTGAGCAGGGCGTACTGCCAGGTGTTGAGCGAATCGACGTGTACGAAGACGCGCTTGTCCATCGCCCGGAACTTGTTGAGCTCGTCGCGCAGCTCTTCGATCTGAGCGGCGCCCATGGACATCCCGGAGGTGGTCAGCACGACCGCCTTGACCGAGTCGTCCTTGCGCGCCTTGGCGAGCCGTCTCAGCAGGCTCTCGAGGGACGTGGCCTTTCCGGCCATCAGCCCGAATGGATCTTCCTGCGGCGTTTCGGTGAGCGCGCCGCTCAGGTGGAAGTGTGCGATTTTCTTCGCCGAATCACCGGGCAACTGCCCCATCGCGGGCAGCGGCAGCATCGCGAGCGCCAGCAGCGCGCAAACCGGGCGCGTTTTCATTCCTACCATCGTCCAACCTCCGTACATCATCAAGACAACTCAAGCGACCACCTTCAACCAAGTACTAGTCTACACTCTCTTCGGAAAACAATCGCCACGGCGACACGCGAATCGACAAGACCGTACAGACCCGCACAACACCCTACCGAACCGTACGAATGTCTTGCATGCGATACCCGGTGTGCGCTACAATCGAGCGGCGAGCGGCCGTTGTCGCAGCGCGTGCGGCCTGTTCCACGTCTTGCACAGAGTATGGCGAGCAGCGACATGGTGCGGCCCTGTTGCGTGGCGCGCGTTCTCGTCCCCGTGTAACAGATCAGCCGTATGCAATGGTGGTCTTGTCGCGCTCCGTTCAGTCTCTCGCCTTCTTTCGGGGCGCAGCCACAAAGCCCTGCAAGGGCGTCAGTCAGTAGCCGGGGGCGTCTGCCCCTGGGACAAGAGGGACGCTCCGAAACCACCAAGCCCCGGCAGGGGCGGTAGAAGTCCTACCGCCCCTGCCGG
>JAJDDR010000542.1 GCA_029260255.1 Phycisphaerae bacterium | reverse complement strand
TCGTCCAATCCGGCGCCAACAAGCCGAAGCGTCTCTCGATGTACACCCGAACGATCATGCTCAACCGGAAATAGAACTCGTGTACCATGCCCTGTTCCACGAGTCGCTCGTCGATCAACGCCTGCAGCCGATCGAAAGCCCACTCATGCGCCGGTATCACAATCTCCGGCGGATCACGGCGTAATCGACGCACGATCCACACCAGCAGAACAACGGCCATCAGCGTGCCGATCAACCCGCCCCCGGTCCACCACAGCCAGACCCAGGTCCGGCTCAGCGGCAGCGCAACGGGTCCCTTGATATCGGCGAACTGCGTCGGATCGAATTCTCCCTCCATCAACGACGTGACGGTTATCGTGAACTCGTCCGTGGTGACGCCGGCCTCGATGACGTCGTCGTCACCCTTTCGACGGTCCGTGAACATCGCCGTCAGTTCCGGAATCGTGTACTCCCCCGATAGAAAGACATCGAGCACGTACTCCTGCCGCCACCGTCGACCGCCCTCGATTGGCTGCGCCGGAGTATCGCGATAGTCACGGATCGCGAAATCGGACATCCGCTCTCCGAACCGCGGCATCTCGACATCGACGTTCTCCTCCGCGATCACTTCGACGGTCAGCTTCACGCGCTCAGCCAGCGTCAACTCGCCCTTGTTGACCGTGACGGTCATCCTCACCGGACCGCGCTCTGCTGTCTGAACCACCGGACCGGACTCTTCGATCCCGCCCTCGGCGGGCGCAGGCTCTTCGCGACAACCACACAAAAGCAGTGAGCCAAGCACAAGGCAACACAGTGTGGCACCGGCTCTTAACCGGTGGCTGCGGGTGGGTGGCATGGCCACGCCTGCGTGGCCATGTGATCGAATGCCATCGCAACATGCCCACGCAAGTGTGGGCATGCCACCCGAGCTTCCACGAACTGTCGCCCATCGATCACTCATTGCTTGATGACCCGCCCGTTTCTTCGCCGACAAACGCCTGCGGGTAGAACTTCACACCCCGGACCTCGAACAGCTCCCGGATGTACTGCTGCGTTGCCTCCTCGCGCCGCGCCGCCCGCGCGTCGCGCTCAACGAGATCGCGCACGTCGTCGAATGACTTCTCGAGACGCTCGGTTCGATCGGTTACCTTCACAACGTGCCAACCGGCGTCACTCTTGTATGGCTCAACCAGCACGCTGCCCCGCGCGGCGGCCATGATCGCGGCATAAGCCGCGGCGTCCTGACCGATCCCCGGCACGAAATCCCGCCCATCGGTGACGGGGCGCCGAAGCGCGCCGCCGTCGCTCTTCGTCTGAGTATCGAGCGACCGTGTCCTCGCCAGTTCCGCAAAATCGCCGCCCGAGCGCGCCGCCTCGATCACCTCGCGGGCCTCCTCCTCAGTCGCACAAAGAACATGCGCGATCGACGCCGTCGTCGGCTCGGCATAGCGGTCGACGTTGGCGGCGTAAAAACGATCCACGTCCTGCGGCGTCACCGTCCCGCGTTTGCCAACCTCGTCGATCAAGAGACGCGAAGCGAGCAAACGTTCGGCCGACTCCACGAGCTGCCGCCGAAACGCCGGCGAATCCTCCAGCCCCTGCTTTCGCGCCTCGTCCGCCAGAATCCGAGAGGCCACGAACTGCTGCAGTTGCTCCACACGCGCTTGCGGATCGGCGTAGCGGGCGTGCGCTTGCCGGCGCATCTGCGCCGCATCCGCGTCGCTCACACCGCCCTGCATGGCGACCATTTGCTCAATCTGCTCGGTCAGCATCCGATCGAAATCCGAGACTCGGATCTTCTCGTCCCCGATCTCGGCCACTACTTGGCGCCCCTTCAGGGAAGTGTCATCGTCGGACACTTCCGCGCGAGCCGCCATCTCGCGAGAGAGATCGGAGTACTGCCCCAGCTTCGAGAGACACTCCCGAACGCGAATAGTGATCTGCCGATTCAGGTCGCCGCCGTCCTCGCCGAGCAACTGCTCGGCACGGTAGAACGTCCCGACCGCTTCCTGATAACGCTGCCCCTGTTGCAGCAGCTTGCCCATCCGGTAGCGAATCGCCGCCTCGTCCCGCGCCTCCAACGACACCTGCGCGAGATGCTTCTCCCAGGCATCCACCGCGGCATCGGGGAGGTTCCGATCCTCCAGCTTCATCGCCAGTGCGCGTTCGTCCGCCGCCGGCGCCGCCGCCGCCGCCTCGACCGACACGTTGGCGCTTGAACCGCCGTCGCGGAGCATCGACCACACCTGCAGACCGATCACGCACAGCAAGAGCACACTCGCCAAGCCTCCGCCGCCGCTCCGGCGAACCGCTGTCGTACGCTGCGGAACCTGCAGGTTGGGGGTAGGGGTCGTCGTCATCACAGTCGCGCCTTCCTCGCTCTGAAGAATCGGTTCAACGGCTCGACGAATGACTCACCCGTCGTCACGTCAATCGAGTCGATATTGCATCGCCTGAAAACGCGGGTCCGCGCGTCCGCACGCATGGCCGAGTCGGTTGCATAGCGATCCCGCAACCGCTTGTTGGAAGTGTCCACCACCACGGTCTCCCCCGTCTCGGCGTCGACGAGTTCAATCAGCCCCACATCGGGAAGGGCGACCTCGCGCCGATCGGTAATCGTGATGGGGATGATGTCGTGCCGCCGCTTGGCAATTCGCATCGGCTGTTCGAACCCGCTGGCTTGAAAATCGCTGACCACGAACACGACACACCTCCGCGTCGTGACACGGTTCAGGTGCTCGAACGCAACCGCCAGGTCCGTGCCGGTCCCTCGCGGCTCGAAATACAGCAAGTCCCGAACCAGTCGCAGAACGTGCCGCGTGCCTTTCTTGGGCGGCACATACTGTTCGACCTGGTGTGTGAAGGAGATTTGCCCGATCTTGTCGTTGTTGCGCACGGCGGAAAACGCCAGCGTCGCACACACCTCGGCCGCCAACTCACGTTTCAACTGTTGAGACGTGCCGAACTGATGCGAACGACTCAGGTCCACCAGCAGCATGACCGTCAGTTCGCGCTCTTCCCGGAACACTTTGACGAACGGGTGGCCGTAACGCGCGCTGACGTTCCAGTCGATCGTCCGAACGTCGTCGCCGATCTCGTAGTTGCGAACCTCCTCGAACTCCATCCCACGCCCCTTGAACGTGGAATGGTACTGCCCCGCCATCGCCGCGTTGACGATGTGCGACGTCCGAATCTCAATCCGCCGGATCTTTTTGAGAAGTTCTTTGGGTATCATGGGATCGCCAAGACACGCC
>JAJDDR010000541.1 GCA_029260255.1 Phycisphaerae bacterium | reverse complement strand
CGTCGGCGAGCACGTACGCCATGGCCGACCGGGGAACCTTGATGTTTCCCAGCGGTGTCGGCCAGGTGAGCGTCTCCTCGCTGACCGAGCCGCAGATGCGCGTGCCCGATTCGAAGGTAAGGCAATCATGGTCTTCCGTCCGCTCGGCCTGGGGCAGCTCCCACAGTCTGTCGCCATTCGGAAAGAGGTCGTAGAACGGTTCGATGTCGACGCCGGAGGGTACCTTTCCTCGCCGAAACGTCGTGAGGATCATCTCCTGCACTAGGTCGCCCGGTACGAGCATGGTGGTGTTCGTGCGGGCCTCGGTCTGGGACCCCAGGGTCAGGACGCCGACCAGTCGCCCGCTGCGATCGATGAACGGTCCACCGCTGTTGCCCTGGTTGGCGAGTACATCGGTCTCGATCATGGTGATGCGACCGGAAGACGATCGCGGGATGCTCACGATGTTCCCGGCGGTGATCGCGACGGGCGGAAACGCGTTGTCGCTCGTTCTCTTATCGCCACCGGGGAATCCGAGACACCATGCCTTGAGGTTGGGGGCAACGTCTTCGGTCGGGCGAAACCGGAGGTAGTGGGGTGTTTCCAGGAACTCCGCGTCCTCGTTCCTGGTCTGGAGGACGGCCAGATCAGCCTGCTCGTTCTGATAGAGAACGTCGGCGCGCCATTCCTTCTCGTCGCCGGTGCCGCTGTCGGTGACCACGGTCCACACGAGCCGATTGAGGCTGTTCTTGAGGTCAAACTTCTCTTGCTCACTCTTGTGGTGCCCCGGATCGACGACGTGATTGTTGGTCACGCACATGCCCGTGGTGTTGACGAAGAACCCGCTCCCGGTGCCGTACAGCGTGTCGCCCTCGCTGCTCTTGGATGAGGAGGTTCGTACCATGACGGCCGCGTGCTTGGCGCTCTCCATAATCTCCGGAGTGGGGCTCTGGCTCCATGCGACGGGGATGGTCGCCGTGAGCGCAGCGAGCACCGCGGCGCGTACCACCGCGACGTGTTTGCGATTCGAGTGTGCGTCTGTCCGAACCGGCGTAAGCGCCGTCTGTCGACTGGGCATAATCTGCCTCCTAAGCTCGCGTTGCTGTGCGGGACCCCGGCTCCGGCCGCCACGGTGCCATCTGGATATCGGTATCGGAACCTGCTGCGTTCGCGAAACACCCTGTAACTGCCGATGGATTCTAGTCGACCGCATCACGGCGTTCAACGCAGGGGAATGCCGTGGTCCGGGATTGGCCCGGTGCATGAGGGTGGAACACGACAAGTTCGTACAATGCGGTGGTTGCGCGACGTCGCGGTTGTGTTGGCGTCACGGTGGAGTCGTTTGTATCATGGCACCGTCGAGCCCCGGTGGGAGGTAGGGAATTGCTGTTCAATATTCTGGTCGTTGGCGGCGGAGCGGCGGTGGGCGGGCTTGTCGGTTGGGCCACCCGGCGGGCGTCCGGCGGTTGCGGGACGTGAGTGACCGGGACGCCGTGGACGGGCGCCCTCTTCGGGGCATTCGTCGCCGGCGCCATCGCGGCAGGTATGCCGCATTAGCCTCCATGCGAAACGCCGATCGCGCATCTGTCAGCCCGCGGCGAAACTCGGCGAGGGCGATGAGAACGGGCGCTTTCGCCTGGAATCCACCGGTTGGAAACCGGTGCCACACTTTTGTGTCGAGCTGCTCTGGTGGGAGTGCCGCGTTGGGCGGCTGAGCGCGCATGGCTGATTCGTCCATCATCGAGGTGTTCCCGAATCCGCATCCGGACCGGAACTACCTGATTTTTCACACCGCGCACGAGTTCACCAGCCTCTGTCCGGTCACATCTCAGCCGGATTTTGCGAGGGTCGCTCTGCGCTATGTCGCCCAAAGAACGTGCATCGAGCTGCGCAGCCTCAAACTATACCTTCATAGCTACCGAAACGACGGCATTTTTTATGAGGACGTAACCAACAAGATCCTCAATGACCTCGTCGAGCGATGCGAACCGCGGTGGATGGAACTGGAAACGGCATGGAGTGTCCGCGGCGGCATCGACTCCGTAATATCGGCACAACACGGAGATTCCACCGTAGTGCATCGTCACACGTAATCTTGCGGGTCGCTCGCGGGCCGGAATTCGTCGTCACAAAGCCGCGCCGCATGGATGCCGCGGCTCCTGGCCGGTGCAACCCGCATTCTCGGGCGTGACACTGCAGTAGTTCCCGTCCGACCGCGCGGATTTGCACAGGTCTGGTAATGACTGCTGCAACGCCACTTAGGTACTGGGCGAGCGGTCGGAGTGATCCGGTGTCACGCGACCCAACGGGTCCGTTACCGTCTGGCTGACGGGTATCACGCGGCGCTTCACGAAGGAACATTGTCGGACAATTCCAGACGATAAGTGCACTTAGAAGGTGAGCCAACCGCGTAGTTTTTGTTGACACTCGCCGGGCGAACAAGTACGATGGCGCTTTCCAAGGGAAGGAACATTTGGGAGAACACGACCCGACTCCGGGGGACGT
Source organism: Phycisphaerae bacterium (assembly GCA_029260255.1). Lineage (GTDB taxonomy): Bacteria > Planctomycetota > Phycisphaerae > UBA1845 > UBA1845 > OFTM285. The sequence goes on along the minus strand of JAJDDR010000541.1, from coordinate 13,224 downwards.
CGGGACGCGCAGGAGAGAGGAAGCCGAGCCGCCCAACGGGAGGGACCTTCGGGCGGTACCGGTCTCATGGTGGGAGGGAGGAAGGTTGCACCTGCCAACGGTCGCAGCCGATAGGCTGCTTCTTGTCAAATTCTCGGGTGACGACCACAAGGAACTGACCACTCAGCTGCTTGACTTCGGATACGATGTGCATGGCGTCGACTCGATCGACGGTGCGTTTCGGAAGCTCACGGCTGAACCGGTCTTTCCTACGGTGCTCATCGCGGCGTCTTGCTACGGGGGCCGCATGCGCGATGCGTACGCCGACCTTGTGAAGAGCATCGTCACGATTCGGCGTGCGTCCGGCGACAGTCAGATTGTCATGACGGTCGATGCGTCGATCGACATCTCCGTTTGCTGCGAGGCGATCAACAACGGTCTCGCGGGGTTCGTTGAGGTTGATGGCGGCCGCGTCGACGCGGACGTGTTGCGCCGGAGGCTCGATTACGCGCGGCAGCGCTACGAGCGAACCCGCAACGAAGCTCGGAGGCTCCACTCCGGCGAAGTCTTTGAAGGCACGGGCATCGTCGGCAGCAGCCGGGCGATGGCGATGCTTCTATCTCAGACCGCCCGGGCGGCCGAAGTGTCCGATGCGCCCGTGCTGATCTACGGCGAGTCCGGCACCGGCAAGCAGCTCGTTGCCGAGACCATTCACCGGCTCGATCCCGCACGCAGTGGTCATCCGTTTCTTTCCGTCAACTGTGCCGCGATTACCGGAACACTCGCTGAAAGCGCCCTCTTCGGACATGTGAAGGGCGCGTTCACCGGTGCAACGGAGCCGCGTAGCGGCTACTTCCGCGCGGCAGATGGCGGCACGGTATTCCTGGACGAGATCGGAGAACTCTCCCTGGAATTGCAGCCGAAACTCCTGCGTTTTCTGCAGGAGGGCATGGTCATGCCGGTGGGTTCCGATACGGAGCATCCGGTCGATGTGCGGATTGTCGCGGCCGCGAACCGGCGTATCCCGGCACTTGTGGAGGCCGGGCGGTTTCGGCTGGATCTCTATCAGCGGCTGAACGTCATCACGTTGGAGGTTCCTCCGTTGCGCGAGCGGCGCGACGACATTCCTCTGTTGGTCGACTTCTTCGTGAAGAAGTACGCCGCGCATTACGGCAAGCCTGTGATGCAAGTGAACGGTCGAGTGTACGAGCTTCTGGTGCGCAGCACGCTCGACGGCAACGTCCGGGAACTCGAGAACATGATCCGACGCTCCTTGGCCATGAAGGCCGATGGGGACGAACTGACGCTACGTGACATGCCGGCGACGCTGCTGAAAGGGCAGACGTCGACGTCTCGGCGTCACAACGAAGTGCTGACCAAGGAAGTCGTCGAGGACGCGTGCAGTGCCATCAAGTCCGGCGCCATGACACTGCCGCGGTTCATCGAGGAGTGCGAGCGTCTGGTGCTCGCGCAATCGATCGATCAGCGCAACGAGAATCACGCCGATCTCTCTCGGACACTCGGACTGTCCTCTCGCACGCTGTACAACAAGCGTCGCAAGTACCGACTGTAGCGGTCCGTGGCGAAACTCAGCGAGGGCGATGAGGACGTGCTGTCTGGCATAGACCCCACCGGTTGAAGACCGGACCCACACGCTCTGCGCCACACCTTGAGTGCCTTACTTTCATTGCGGACTGATAGCGGTGTGTCGCGCGACTGACAGCGGTCGTGCCGCGCGGCCGATGGTGCGGGTCATCCCCCGCCCACGTTGCACCGTGTTCGGGTCACCGCGCCGAGGTACTTGCCCCATATAGAGTTCAGCGCATTCAACCCGGTGGGTGTCGCATACGTTTGGGTGCCGTGGGACAGTCGGGAGTGTGCAGTTCCTTTCCGACGGTGTGCAGCTTAGTGCGGGGCCTCGGGCGATGTTGCGTCCGAAATGCGGAGACCACCTCGGTGGAGACGATCGTAACTCGTGCATCTGGTAGCACTTATGAATAGTCTTGGTGATGGTGTCCGTCCTTCTCGGTTTCGGCACCGTTCGTGCTACACACGTAGGTTGACGAGTGTTGCGGTGGCGTAACCGCAGGAGGAGCACGTAGTCAAGATGAAGTTGAACACCGGTCATCAGGTTGCCTTTCAGTTGGCCGACGTGATCTGCCCGGACTTCGATCAGATTATGGCCCAACTCGGGCCGGATCTGGCGGTCGCCGGGGAAGTCACGTTGCTGAGTGACCGGGGGGACGACGCGGACCACTTTGCAGTGGTTCAGGTCTCGGGAGTTCACGTTCCGCTCATTGTGCCGGTCGGCAAGCTGACTGCCGCGTCGACTGGCGAGAAGGCCGACATCGCGACTCAGTCCTGATGACGGCCTGATCCAGCGGAGCGGACGCGAAGACTCGAGCGACGTGAGACGCAGGAATCCCGCGTTCGGCCGACGAAGGTCGACGGGCGCTTAATGAGCTCTCTCTCTCCCTCCCAGGCTTGGGTTGTTCTCTGAACGACCCCGGCCTGGATTTTGAGGCCAATCTCGCCGGAAAGCGGCGAGTGGACATAAGCTCTCTCTCTCCCTCCCAGGCTTGGGTTGCTCTCTGAGCGACCCTAGCCTGGATTTTGAGGCCAATCTCGCCGGGAAGCGGCGAGTGGACATAAACTCTCTCTCTCCCTCTCAGGCCTGGGCTGCTCTTTGAGCGACCCAGGCCTGAATTATTGCGCATCATTAAGGGGTCGGGAGTCGTTTTTTCGTGGGATTGCGCCCGCGGGGGCGACCGAGTGGACTGAGGGACTGCCTGATGCCCAGGCGCTCGGCGGTGCGTACTGTCCATCGATCGCCTCCGAACGGCCTGCCCCGAGTGAGGCAGGTTCGCAAGGATGCCAACGCCTCATCCGACTCGGGGCGGTTGACCGATCGCAGCCAGTGTTTCGGCGTGTCGACGGGCCACGGACTCAAGAGGGCGCGCTCTTCCGCCGTGCCGTTTCGACGTCGCCAGAGGCTGGACCATCGCCAGTCCTCCGCGCGGTCGGTCAGCTTTGCGCGCAATGCGTTCCTCTCCACGTAGCGCGCGACGGTGAGGAAGTGGGCGTCCGCCTGAATCGGGAACGACTTAAACCGTCCCTGGTACACCGGGCCCGTACCGGCGGTGTTCCGGAACGCATGCCACCGCTGTGTGTGGGTGACCGTCAGGATTCGCATAAATTCGGACAACTCTCCGTCGGCGCGAGGTCGTAGGACGAGGTGCCAGTGATTCGGCATCAGGCAGTAGCACAGGATGCGACAATTGAATCGTGCATGGGTCTCGTTGAGTACGCGATCAAATGCCTCGTAATCGCCGGGTTGATCGAAGACGGTCATGCGTGCCACGCCGCGATTGAGCACGTGGTAGACGATCCCGCCGGTCGCAATGCGAGGTCTCCTCGGCATGCGTCATGTGTAGCCGGAGCCACACCGCCCGTCAAGAAACGACTCCCGACCCCGTAGATTGGGGCGGGTTGCGAGGATGGGGCGGTGAGGTACAATTCTTTCAGATTGTTCTGAAAGGATAGGCTATGAGCAGTTCGCTGCTGAGTCAATCGAGGTCGCTGTTCATCCGGCGGTGGGGGGAAATGGCCGCCAGTTGGGGAATCAGTCGGACGATGGCCGAGATCCATGCCTTACTGTTCATCTCGAATCGGCCGCTGTGTACGGATGACCTCATGGACCAGCTTCAGGTCTCGCGTGGGAACGTGAGCATGAACCTGCGGCAACTGGTGATCTGGGGGCTGGTTGATCGTGTGCATCAACGGGGCGATCGCAAGGAGTACTTCGTGGCAGAGTGCGACGTGTGGCAGATGTTCGAGATCATCACGCGAGAGCGCCGCCGCCGCGAGATCGAGCCGATCGTCGAGACCATAGACCGATGCCGCGACATGCTCAAAGAAGAACTGAAGGAACTCCGGCGTTCCAAGGACGACAAGCGGCGGGAAATCGTCCAGTTTCGCCAGCGTCTCGACGACATGCAGGAGTTCCTCACGCTCGCCAACTCGCTTTTCAACCTACTGGTCAAGGTCGGCAAGTCGAAGGTCGGCGACGTGATGAAGACGCTTGGACGCTTGGCACGGTGAGACCCCGCGGCACCGGCACGACAACGGCGTGCCCTCCGGCCGGCAGAAGACGGAACCTCGCGAGACGGGACGGACGGGCCCGTGGGAGCGGCCGGTACCGCAGTATTTCAACCGGATGGCATTTTTCCGAGCCCCGACCGTGAGGAAGGGGACGCGCGGAGACACGGTCACGACCGCTTCCCAACGGTCGCGGTTTCAGGGAAACGTCGCCATTTCTGAAACACTACATTGGGGATTCCGGCGATGTCGTGCAGTGCCCGAGATAGACCCATCACTCCGGTCAATGGCCGAGGAGCGCTTCGACACCGCTGACGTACTTCGAGGCCTTCGACATACGCAGCGGAAAAGCCGACGCCACCTGCGCCAGGCGGTCGTGGTCGGCGCGATCGGCCTTGGCTTCTACGATCACCAGGTCACGAACCGGGACAGCCAGGTGGAGATTGGGCGCGCTGGCGGACCACTGCGCGAAGACCTCCTGGGTGTAGTCCAGGGTGACGCGCACCTTTCCGTCGACGGTCTGATGATATTCGCGATCATAGCGGTTGATCAGCACGGGGCGATTGGCGAATTCGAGGGTCAAACGCATCGCATCTCGGAGTTCGGCCCGCAACGCGGTCGTGATCTGCGACCAGCTTTGCGCGGCGAGATCGATCGTCGCCTGCAGTTTCTGCGACACCTTCCAGCCGTCGAGGGCGTGCTTGCACTTCATCTCCACGGTGCCGCGAACGTTGTTCATGTCGGTGCCGTACCATCGCATGCGGAGCTTCACGCGCTCGGCGACGCCGGCGAGATTCTCCTCGTAGGACGCGAGTTCGGGCGTGTCGAAGTAGACGTTGTTGACGCGTCTGGGCGGGTAGAGTTCCGAGAACCCGGCGGGATGCAGGCGCAGCCAGGAGTGGATCCAGGGCAGCGCGATCCGCTCGGTCGTCATCTTGATCTCGTGGCGAGTCCGGGTCACAGTTCCGATTGCTCCGCTTTGGGTCGCCGCCGCCGCAGCAGGTAGGTTGCGGCCAGCGCTCCGGCGAGCGCCGAACCGGCTGCGATCACGGGCAGCGCGACGTGGAGATTCAGGCGCACGAGCGCCTTGAGGCGATCGATACCCGGCTTGCGGGGGTACTTCTCGGGCACCCGCGCGGTGTCGAGCAGGGTGGATGCCGTGTCCAGTTTCACGGCGACGGCTTCGGATCGCACGACCCCATCGACGAAGCGCACCACGAGGAAGAACGGCTTGCTGTGATAGATCTGCTGGTGCGGTACCTCGCGTCCTCCAACCAGCAGCACGGTTTGCGGCCATCCGACGGCGTAGCAGGGGATGCCGTCGGCGTTCGAGTGGAAGTACGAGTGAACGTCACCCGCGAAGACGGCGTCCACTTTCCCTGAAAGAAGCGGGGCGACGCGGTCCTTCCAATGCGTCTCACCGTAGAACCGGTTGGTCAGGATGCTGTTGGGCAGCCACAGCACGTGGTGGAACATGACGAAGTTGCCGTGATAGTCGTTGGCGTTCTCCAGCGCGGCGGTGAGGAACGCGCGCTGGTCATCGTCAAGCTCGGGACGAATCTCGCCGTTGGATTTGCGCACGTTGGAGTCGAGGAGGATGAACTGATGGTCGTTGAGAACGACGTGGTGGTGCAACGGCGTACCAATGTGCGTCGCCCAGCGCTGCCGCCCCTCGGGAGGCGAGATGTCGTGGTTGCCCGGAACGGCAAACCACGGGGCGTTCAGTGCATCGAGGAACTTCCGCAGTTGTTTCCACTCCCCTTCGTCGTCGCCGCGAACGAGGTCGCCGAGCAGAAACACGCCGTCGATATCCAGGGCATTGATCTGCCGGACCGCGGCCTGGAGGATCTCGGGTTGGTCGATGCCGGGATAGATGTGACCTACTACCACGAATGTGACGTCCGTCGGGGGTTCTTGTCCGTGGGCGAAACGGGGAAACGCGAGGGTCGTGATTACGAACAGCGCGCGCAGCGCGCCAAGTCCGGTCCGGCAGAGAGTGGATTGGGGTTCAGTTCTTGCCACTGCCGGTCTCGTCGGGAGGATTGGTGTCAGGGGCGGTCCCCAGGATGCCGGCCTCGTAGAGGCGCTTGACGTCCAGTTCGGTGCCGAACGTGGGCATGTCGTCAAGCATGATGGACGAGCCGGTGTGGACCAGCATGCGCTGGCGCGTTTTTTCGAACGACACGTCGTGCGCGACAATGGACGCGGGGCCGTATTCGGGCTTCTTCGTGTAGCAGGCCAATCCGATGGAGGCGTCAACGATGTCGATGCGATCCAACCGGGTCAGGGACAGGTCCTTGCTGGCCGCGGCGATGCCGACGCGCATCACCTGCGTGTCGATCGCGGTGAAGTCGCTATTCTCGCCCACCGACAGCGCCTTGTCTCCTATGTCGCGCAGGTGGAGGTTCGCGGCCGATATCGTGCTTCCGCTGACGTCGATGGCGTCGCCGAGTATGTCGTGGAAGGTGCATCGGCGGATGGCTCCGGTGCAGAAATCGGCGTCCAGAGCGTCCGATGCGCAGTCGGCGAATTCGGTATCGAGCAGTTCCATGTGTGTTCGCTTGATGTTGAGCGCGTCTTCGGCAGTCGTTCCCATGAACCGACAATGTCGCAGCGTGACCGGGCACCGATAGAACAGCGTCGCCCCGGTCAGCGCCCAGCCGGAGCGATCGATTCCGGCGGTGCTGCGGATCTCGACGTATTCCAGGACGGACCGTGCCCGAGCGTCGGCGACCACCAGCCCAGGCCAAGTCGGACCGCTCGGCTCGAGCACGATCGGCTGCGTGGCGGTACCCTCGAACAGGAGCGGCCCGTTCGCGTAGAGGATCGCGTTCGGAGCGAATCGCAGCACGGTCCCCTTCGTCGCCTTGAGCGCGATTCCGTCGGGGAGGATGAGGTCGCGTTCCACTGTCCACGTGCCCGGCGTAATCGCGAGCGTGTCTTCCTCGTCGCATCGTTCCAGGAACATGTGTTGATCGAGCGCTTCTTCGACGGTGGGTTGCCTCGGCATGTCCGGACCCACCTCCGTGATCGCGGAGAGGACGGACAGTTCGGTCTCATAGACTTCTTCCAAGCCGAGGAGTCGAGATTCAACGATGATGCGGCGGATCGCATTGCCGCTACCGGACGGCTCAAGGGCGTCGACCGGGATTTCGAAGAACACCGACTGCTGCGGCTTGCGCGGACGACGGCGCGGCAGGATCACTGTGGATGATCCTCTGCGGGAGATACCCACCGAATTATCCGCGGCCAACACGTCGCCGGCGCTTGCGAGCGGTCCGCCGTCGATGCGAAACCCCAGGACTTCCACCGGGAGTGTCACGACGCTGCCCAGCGTGAGCCGTACGTGCGACACGCCGGGCTGCTCGCTTGGGGAGTCCTCGCGATATGCGTAGCCGACGATCGTGCTCGGCGGCGACAGCACCTCCCGGATGTAGGCCTGCTTCTCGGCCAATCCGGCCCACACCGGCGTCAGCGCCGGAGCTTCACGCTGGAGCAGGCGGAGATAGCGATCATGCTGTTCACCCAGGCGTTTCTCGAGATCATCGAGGTACGCCGGCTTGCTCATGCGCGCCAGGGCGGCCGCGTAGGCCTCCGCTACCCGCGGATCGTCCATCGCGACCACCGTCCAGTTCGGCGCATCGTAGCCCTCGGTCAACGATTGCAGTCCTGCCTTGGGCACGCCGGCCGAGACATCGAAGCCGATCGGTTCGAGGCGCCCGATCACCGGATCGTAGTAGAAGCGGAGGTTGTGCCAGCGGATGCCGTGCTCGACGCTCCAGACATCGTACACGGCCAGGAAGCGCGCGAGAATCCTGACGTCGAAGACCTGCGATGCGGTGAGCGCCCGCGTTTGGAATCCCCGGAGCAGGCGGAACGCGGCATCGCGCTGCTCGGGCATGCCGGCGGTGCGTTCGATCCGATTGCTTCTGAAGGAGAGGATGCGACTGTTGTCGAAGTCTGACGGCTCGACGACGTTGGCGTCCAGCCAATCCGGGATGTCGGACATGCGGTCGGCCTGCTGCCAGAAATCGCCCTCGTCCAGTTTGACGATGACACCGTCCAGCCGCTTCTGTGATTCGAGCAGTTCCTTGGAGAATCCCTCCTCGACGGCGTAAAGCCCCTTGTCGTCTCCGTTGACGATGAGATTGACGAACCGATAGCGCGGCGCCAGCACTTCTTCGTGTCGCAGATGTTCCAGGAGCGCCCACTCGTTCAGGTATCTCCGCGTGCCCGGGGTCTGGAGCGAGAAACGACGCATGCCGAAGAGTTGATCCCCGCCCTTGATGTGCACGCGGTAGGACCATCGATCGGATTCGAGATGGTCGGTCCAGTCGCCCTTGAGCCGGACCTTGGCCCGAATGGTGCGGTCCTCGAAGCGAATTCTCATGGGAACGAAATCCGCGTCGCTTGCGAATAGGATGCCGCGGGCGATGGCCTCTTCGCGCTTCTCGCGGAGTTTTGTCAGGTGTCTGAACTTCAGATCCAACCGCACGGTCGGCAGGTCGTTGGTGGTCAGGTGGGCGCGGACGAAGTTCGGTACGGCACGCGGCGAGAACCAGACCTTGAAGTCCCCGAGCTTGCCCGCCCGGTACAGCAGTGCGCCGGCGGCAAACGCCCCGCCCGTCAGCGCCGCGAGGAAACCGACCGCGAGCGTCACAAGCAGCGTTTTCGCGCGAAGCGATCGGCTGCCCCGTGAGGCGGTGCGCGTTCGTTTCCGCCGATGGTCGGCCCGAACCACGATCATGACCGACTTATCCCCCGAGAACGTTGCCCTGCTCGACGAAGCTGATGGACGCGCCGGCGAACTCGCTTCGCATGCGGTCCATCACGCCGATCAGGTTCTGCTCGCTGTGGCAGTCGATGTAGAATGTCGCCGCGAGTCTCCCGTCCCGTTGGTCCAGTCGGCGCACGTCGGCCACCGCGACATGCTCGGCCAGCGCGACGGTGATTTTGGAGAACAACTCCGACTCGCCGGTTTCATTGGGGATTTCGATGTTGAGATACAGGTTGTGGTTCCTCTCTGAGCCCACGAGCCGCTCCCGAATCGCGAGAACCGCCATGATGACGATCGATGCGGCGATGGTCGGCCAGATCTGGTTCGCACCCAGGCCGAGCCCGATGGCGATGGTCATGAACAGGTAGGCCAGCTCTTCCGGCTCCTTGATGGGGGTGCGAAAGCGGATGATGGACAGCGCACCGACCAGTCCGAGGGACAGGGCCAGCGACGACTTGACCACCGAGATAATGAGTACCGTCGTCAGGCACACGAGCGGAAACGTCCGGGCGAGCATCGCCCGATTCGTCATGGTCCGACCGAAACGACGGTAGTGCCAGGCCAGCGTGAACGACAACGCGGTGCCGATCGCCAAGCTGATGCACAGGCCCCCGACGGTCAGGTCGCCGGGCGCGCCCATCTTCAGCGTGTCGAGCACGGTTTGCGCGAGCATGTTCAGGTCAATCATGGCGGGTCACATCGTTCGCGTGCGGGATTCCCGCCGCTTGTGCCGGGCCTGCCCGCGTCGGCCCCTGTGGCGGTGGCACACTGCACCTATCGGTTAATCCGGACCTTCGGTCCGGGCGTTTGTCCGAGTTCTGCATGCTACCGCTGGTTTGGGCGGCAAACAAGCGCAGTGCCCGAACGCCCACACCGAGCGCATCCCGGAATGGGTGGCGACTTCCGAGCCGCGGGATTCATCCCGCGCGGACGTCCGCGCTGGTTGAAACCCGCGGCTCGGAATCAGGCGCTTCGACGAGTCGTGTTGCCGGTTCGCCCGGGGGCTCAACCGAGTGCGATGGGTGCGATTCTCGGGTCGCAGACGCGTTCCCAGTCCTCTCGTCGCAGCGTAATCGCCTCGGTGTGGCTGCCCGTCTGCATGACGAGGAACGAGTCGTCGAGCAGTTGCGGGTCCATCACGGTGGTCATGCCGAACAGCCTTCCCACCGGAGGTTCGGCGCCGAGTTCGCAATCGGGGAACAGCTCGGCCATCTCCGATTCCGTCGCGAGGCACACGTCGGTTTCTCCAAGCGCATCCGCCACGCGGCGCAAATCGATGTGCTCGGGCGCCGGCAGGACGCACATCGCGAACCCGGACCGCCCCTTCACGATCACCGGTTTGGCGACCATGTAGCCGGACACGTGCTCGACGTGCGCCAATCCCTGTGCAGTGTAGGTGCTGGGGTGCGTGTCTTTCTCGTAGTCGATACCTTCTTGCTGGAGGAATGTCTCGAGTTTCATGAGGTGCTCCTTCTCTCGAAAACCAGACGGATCTGTCGGAGTATGGTAAGCACTTCTCATGCCCGGGGCACGACAAATCTGCGATTCGCCTGTGAATCCGCCGTCAGGCGGGGATTCCTCGGCTTACCCGTCGCCCCATCGGCGGGCGCATCGCACTTGGAGTAGCATGCCCACGCCCGCGTGGGCATGATTCGAACGCTTTCCAACACCTGATTCCGAGCCGCGGGTTTCAACCCGCATCTCGGGACTTGTCACCCGCATTGGGATGCTGCTCCCGTCGGGCGATTACCGTCTTCGACCTTGTGTCGTGAGGCCTACCGGCGTAGCCTTAACCATTCTTGGGAACGAGGATGGAGCGGAGTAGAGCTGTGACCGATGATCCGAATCGCCCCGTCGTGTTGGTCGACGTACTGACCGAGGCTCACGCCGCCATGATTGTGGCGGCGCTCGCGGAGCGGGGAATCGAGGCGCACGCGACCGGCGGGTTGACGAGCGGGCTTCGTGCCGAAGCCCCGGGCCAGGTACACATTCTCGTGCGCGCCGAGGACGCCGAGCGGGCCCGCGATGCGCTGGATGATGTTCAAGCCGAGACCGGCGATTGAGGGATCGCTGGTGTCGCCACGCACGCGAATCGATGTGCAATCCCAGATACGCCCGATGAGGAAGCGGTCGACCGCGACATCAGCGTCTCGCCCGCATCCCCTCCCTCACGGTCGGGGCTCGGAGAAACGCCCTCAGCCTGGGACGCAACGCTACGCGACGGCGGTCTGATCGCCGCCGTCCTCTTCGAACTTGACACTGACGCGAGCCGACACTCCCGGCTCCTGCATGGTGACGCCGTAGAGATGGTCGGCGATGGCCCTGGTGCGTTTCGAGTGGGTCACCAGCAGGAATTGCGACCGATCAAGAAACTCCTGGATGATCTGGTTGAAGCGGACGTTGTTGGCTTCGTCGAGTGCGGCGTCGACCTCATCGAGCAGTGCGAGCGGTGACGGTCGGGCGCGGAAGATGCTCATTAGCAGGGCGATGGCCGTCATCGTCTTCTCACCACCGGACATCAGGGAGATGCGCTGCAATTCCTTGCCCGGCGGCTTGGCCAGGATCTCGACGCCCGATTCCAGCACGTCGTCGGGATTCTCGAGGACGATGTCGGCTTTGCCGCCTCCGAACAGCTTGCGGAAGAGGTCGCGGAAGTTGGCGCGGACGGCTTCGAATGCCGTGATGAACCGTTCGATCGATTCGGCATCGAGCTTGCCGATGAGTTCTTCGAGCTGCTTGCGGGAGTCCTCGAGGTCAGTCCACTGCGTGGTGAGAAACGCCTCGCGTGTTTCGAGTTCCTCCTGTTCGGTGATGGCGCCCAGGTTGACGCTGCCCAGACGCGTGATTCTCTGGCGCAACTCAGCGATCTCGGTTTCGACCGCCTCCCAATCCTGCTCGCTGTGGTCGTACGATTCGTATTGCTCGCTGAGGTCGATATCCAATTCGTCCTTCACCCGCGCGACCAGTTCATCGCGGCGGACGATGGCCTCATGACTCTCCAGTTGGATCTCATGCAGGCGCGATTCGATCTCGTCCAGCCGGGTGCGCATGGTGCGCGTCTGCGTCGCCAACTCCTCCGACTCGACGCGAACCAGTTCGCGGCGGCGGCGCAGCTGTATCACGCCGGCTTCCAGTCTCTCGCCTGCCGACGCCAGCTCGTCGAGCCGCTGGCGCGCCGACAGGACGTGCTCTTCCGACTCCTCGATGCGGAGCCCGGCCTCCTCGCGCTCGCGCTGCGCGGCGGTCGCGCCTTCCTCGGCCGTCTTGGCGCCGTGGCGCAGGTGATTGATCGTGTCGGCCATCGACGCGCGCCGCGTGCCGAGTTTTCCGGCGGCGATACGGACTTCCATCAACTCATGCCGCGCACGATCGAGTTCGACCGCGAGCGTCTCGATGCGTTTGCTGTGTGACGCGGCGGCGCGCTCGTGCTCCTCGTTCCGGGCGTCCAACTCGCCGACCGTCGCCTCGCTTTCGGACGCGCGTCGGGCGGCTTCGGCCAACTGCTGCTCGAGCATCGCCACTTCGCCGGCGATCAGGGGCTGCTCCCGCGTGAGACGTTGAATCGCATCGGCGACGGACTCGAGCGCGGCGCCGGCCTCGACCCTGGCGCTGTTGGCTTCATTCACCGCACCGCGCAGTTCCTCCTGAACTTCGGACAGGTGTGCGGCGGCGGCGGCGGCGCGGTTCAGCTCCTCTCCGAGCGTCCGAGCGCGCTCCTCGACGCGTTCGAGTTGGGTGCCGAGGTCTCGCCGCTCGCTCTTGCGCGCGATGAGCCCCGCGCGACTTGACGGCGGGCCGAGCGCCACGGTGCCGCTGGGTTCGACCACTTCGCCGGCCAGTGTGACGAACCGCCGCTCGGAGAGATCGTCCCGTGCAAGCGTCAGCGCCTGGTCCAGCGTCCGCACCACGATGGTCTTGCCCAACAGGTGCTTGGCGAGCCGCTCGTAGGGCTCCTTGCAGTGAACGAGATCCACGGCGTTGGCCACGAAGGCGGGATGTTGCTCGAGTTCGTGTTCGTTGATGACGGGCGGGAGCCTGTCGAGGCAGATGGCCGTCAATCGCCCGGGGAGGTCATCGAGGAGCGCTTCGTTATGCAGAAAGAAGGTGCTGTCGTCGACGACCAGGTACTGATCGCGCTCGCCGATGGCTGCCTCGATCACGCGGGCGTGCTCGACGTCGGCTTCAAACAGATCGCCGACCATGCCGCACACGCCGGTGAGCGCGGGATCGTCCGGCCGGGCGGCCTTCTGCTCCAAGAGTGCGCGAACACCGGCACCGACGCCCTCCATCTTACGCCCCAACTCGGCGAGAACCTGCAGACGGGAGCCGAGTGCGCTACGTTCTTCCTTGGCGGCGCCGAGCGATTGGGC